>NZ_JBJLSF010000009.1:0-84184 GCF_050871885.1 Kineococcus aridisoli
CCGCCCCCCCCCCCCCCCCCCCCCCCCCCCCCCCCCCCCCCCCCCCCCCCCCCCCCCCCCCCCCCCCCCCCCCCCCCCCCCCCCCCCCCCCCCCCCCCCCCCCCCCCCCCGGTGGTGAGCGGGGCGGCGGCAGAGTTGAGCGGAACAAGCTCAAGTCTGGCATGGTTGGACACGGTGACAGCCCCGCCCAACCACCCGGAGGTAGCCCGTGGACCTCAAGCTCACCACCCGCGCCCAGGAGGCGCTGGCCGACGCGGTCGGCCGCGCCACGTCCGCGGGTCACGCCCAGGTCGAACCCCTGCACGTCCTCGCCGCGCTCGTCGCCCAGGAGAACGGCGTGGCCGGTGCGCTGCTCGACGCCGTCGGCGCCGACCGCGCCCTGCTGACGCGCCGCGTCGACGGCGCCCTCGCCTCGCTGCCCAGCGCGTCCGGCTCCTCGGTGAGCCAGCCGTCGCTCTCGCGCCCCGCGCTGGCCCTCATGCAGGCCGCCGGGGACGAGGCGCGCGCCCTGGACGACGCCTACGTCTCCACCGAGCACCTGCTGATCGGCGCCTCCAGCGGCCAGTCCGCGGCCGGTGAGGCGCTGCGCGCCGTCGGCGCCACCCGCGACGCGCTGCTGGGCTCCCTGCCGGACGTGCGCGGCGGCGCGAAGGTCACCTCGCCGGACCCCGAGGGCACCTACAAGTCCCTGGAGAAGTACGGCGTCGACCTCACCGCGCAGGCGCGCGAGGGCAGGCTCGACCCGGTCATCGGCCGCGACGCCGAGATCCGCCGCGTCGTGCAGGTCCTCTCCCGGCGCACCAAGAACAACCCCGTCCTCATCGGCGAGCCCGGCGTCGGCAAGACCGCCGTCGTCGAGGGCCTCGCGCAGCGCATCGTCGCCGGCGACGTGCCGGAGTCGCTGCGCGGCAAGCGGCTGATCTCCCTCGACCTCGCCAGCATGGTCGCCGGTGCGAAGTACCGGGGTGAGTTCGAGGAGCGGCTGAAGGCCGTGCTGTCGGAGATCCAGCGCTCCGAGGGGCAGATCGTCACCTTCATCGACGAGCTGCACACCGTCGTCGGCGCGGGTGCCGGCGAGGGTGCGATGGACGCCGGGAACATGCTCAAGCCGATGCTGGCGCGCGGCCAGCTGCGCCTGGTCGGCGCGACGACCCTCGACGAGTACCGCGAGCGCATCGAGAAGGACCCCGCGCTGGAGCGCCGCTTCCAGCAGGTCTTCGTCGGCGAGCCCTCGGTGCCCGACACCATCGGCATCCTGCGGGGCCTGCGCGAGCGCTACGAGGCCCACCACAAGGTGGCGATCTCCGACGCCGCGCTGGTGGCCGCGGCCACGCTGTCCGACCGCTACATCAGCGGCCGCCAGCTGCCCGACAAGGCCATCGACCTCGTCGACGAGGCCGCCTCCCGGCTGCGCATGGAGATCGACTCCTCGCCCATCGAGATCGACGAGCTGCGCCGCGCGGTGGACCGGATGCGCATGGAGGAGCTCGCCCTGTCCAAGGAGGACGACGCCGCCTCCCGCGAGCGCCTGGAGGCGCTGCGCGCCCAGCTGGCCGACAAGCAGGAGCAGCTCACCGCGCTCACCGCGCGCTGGGAGCAGGAGAAGGCCGGCCTGAACCGGGTCGGCGACCTCAAGCACCAGGTCGACGAGCTGCGCTCGCAGGCCGAGCGGCTGCAGCGCGAGGGCGACCTGGGCGGTGCCAGCGAGATCCTCTACGGGCGCATCCCGGCCCTGGAGCGCGAGCTCGCCTCCGCGCAGGCCGCCGAGGAGAGCGGCCCGGCGAGCACCCCGATGGTCGCCGACGAGGTCGGGCCCGACGACATCGCCGAGGTCATCGCGGGCTGGACGGGCATCCCGGCCGGCCGGATCCTGGAGGGGGAGACCGAGAAGCTGCTGCGCATGGAGGAGTTCCTCGGCGCCCGGCTCATCGGCCAGTCCGCCGCCGTGCAGGCGGTCTCGGACGCGGTGCGCCGCAGCCGGGCCGGGGTCAACGACCCCGACCGCCCCACGGGCTCCTTCCTCTTCCTCGGGCCGACCGGCGTCGGCAAGACGGAACTGGCCAAGGCGCTCGCGGACTTCCTCTTCGACGACGAGCGGGCCATGGTCCGCATCGACATGAGCGAGTACTCCGAGAAGCACGCGGTGGCCCGCCTCGTCGGTGCCCCCCCGGGCTACGTCGGCTACGAGGAGGGCGGTCAGCTCACCGAGGCCGTCCGCCGCCGGCCGTACTCGGTGGTGCTGCTCGACGAGGTCGAGAAGGCGCACCCGGAGGTGTTCGACATCCTCCTGCAGGTCCTCGACGACGGTCGCCTGACCGACGGCCAGGGCCGGACGGTGGACTTCCGCAACGTCATCCTGGTGCTCACCTCCAACCTCGGCTCGCAGTACCTCGTCGACCCGGAGCTGTCGCAGGCCACCAAGCACGACGCCGTGATGAGCGCGGTGCGGGCGAACTTCAAGCCGGAGTTCCTCAACCGCCTCGACGACGTCGTGGTCTTCGACCCGCTCTCGACGCAGGAGCTGAGCCGGATCGTCGAGCTGCAGGTGCAGCGCCTGGCCGACCGCCTGGCCGACCGCCGGCTCGTGCTGGAGGTCTCCGACACCGCCAAGGACTGGCTGGCCATCACCGGCTACGACCCCGCCTACGGGGCCCGGCCGCTGCGCCGGCTCGTCCAGCGCGAGATCGGCGACCGCCTCGCCCGGGCGATCCTGTCCGGCGAGGTCCGCGACGGCGACACCGTCGAGGTCGACGTGGAGAACCGCTCCTTCGACCTGGACGACCCGGCCGCGGCCGGCTCCACCGGGCTCGTCGTGCGGCGCGCGGAGACCGCGCTGACGGTCTGAGGTCCGAGCGTCCAGGAGCCGCCCGGTGCCGGCGGTCCCGCACCCGCGGGACCGCCGGCGCCGCGGCGTTCAGAGCGGGCGGCGGTTGGCCAGGACGGGGAGCGTCGAGCGGGCGCCCTCCACCCGGGCCGGGTCCAGGTCGACGACCAGCCGGCCGGGTTCCGCGCCCAGCTCGGCGACGACCTCGCCCAAGGGGCCCACGACCCGGCTGTGGCCCACCCCCAGCGGCGCGGTCGACCCCTCGGGCAGGGGCCCGGGGTCGGCCTGCCCGCAGGCCACGACGAACGAGGTGCAGTCCAGGGCGCGCGCCCGCGACAGCAGGTCCCACTGCTCCACCTTGCCCGGGCCCGCGCCCCACGAGGCCGCCACCACGACGACCTGCGCGCCCCGGTCGGCGAGCGCTGTGAACAGCCCTGGGAACCGCAGGTCGTAGCAGGTCGCGAAACCCACCCCGACGCCGTCGACGTCGACGACGACCGGTGCCGCGCCGGGTTCGACGCCGTCGGACTCGACGAAGGAGAAGGCGTCGTAGAGGTGGATCTTGTCGTAGTCGGCGTGCACCCCGGCCCCGCGCACGAGGAGGGTGTTGCGCACCCGGCCGCCGGCCCCGGGGGAGAAGGCCCCGGCCACCACGGTGATCCCGGCCGCGTCGGCCAGGGAGGTCAGCCGCGCGGCCCACGGCCCGTCGACGGGTTCGGCGACCGGGCCCAGCGGCACCCCGAACCGGCACATCGTGGCCTCGGGCAGCACCAGCAGCCGGGCGCCCGCCCGGGCGGCGTGCTCGACCTCCGCCGCGACGAGGTCAAGGTTGGCGGCGGGGTCGTCGCTGCTGCTGATCTGTGCCAGGGCGGTGCGCACGGCTGCTCCTTCGTGCTGGAGGGGTGGTTCGGTGGTGTACACATGTCGTGTGCCAGGACGTTCGACCGGTCGGGAACGGGCCTACCAGTTCCTCCGCGACGAGGTGCTCGTGGACCCGGCCGTCCAGGGCACCTTCCTCAACGAGGCCGATCTCGCGGTCCGCGTCGGAGTCTCCCGCACCCCGGTCCGGGAGGCGCTGCTGCTGCTGGTCGCCGAGGGCCTGGTGGAACTGGTGCCCCAGCGGGGTGCCTACGTGCCGGTGCTCACCGGGCGCCAGATCAGCGAGCTCATGGACCTGCGCGGTGCCCTCGAACGGCACGCCGCCAGCCGGACGATGGCCGCGGGGACCGTTCCGCTCGGAGCGCTGGAGGAGGCGCTGGACCAGCAGCGCCTCCTCCTGTCCGACCACGTCCCCGGTGACGGACGCGACGCGGCCCGCCGGTTCATCGAGTGGGACCGGGTGTTCCACTCGGTGCTGGTCGACGCCGTCGGCAACGGGTTGCTGTCCTCCACCTACGCGAACCTGCGGGTGCGGCAGGTGCGCATCGGGGTCCAGGCGCTGTACTCGGCCGCCGGGCGCCAGGAGACGGTGTGCGAGGAGCACCGGCGCATCGTCGACGCGCTGGCCGCCGGGGACGTGACCGAGGCGCACGCGGCGATCGACGAGCACCTGCAGGTCACGCTGCGCGTGCTGCTGGCCGCCTAGCGGCGTTCTCCGCCAGCAGCGCGTCGTCCTCGGCGGGGTCGGGATCGCGTCCGAGCGCGAGCCCGACGAGCGTCACGGCCGCCGCCACGGCGATGTAGACGGCGATGGCGGTGCCGCCGCCGGTGGCGTCGAGCAGGGCGGTGAACGCCAGCGGAGCGAGCGCCCCGCCGAAGATGCCGGCGATCGTGTAGGCCAGCGAAGAACCCGTGTAGCGCAACCGGGGCGAGAACTGCTCGGTCACGAACGCGGCCTGCGGCCCGTACATGAAGGCGTGGATCGCGAGGCCCACGACGACGCCGACCGTCAGGGCCACCTGCGAACCACCGTCGACGAGGGCGAAGAAGACGAACGGCCAGACCATCGCGCACACCGCACCGACCGCGTACAGCAGCCGGCGGTTGACCCGGTCCGACAGCGCACCCGCCAGCGGCATGAGGAACAGCTGGCACGCCGAGCCGACGAGGACGGCGGCCAGGACCTGCCCGCGGGAGAACCCGACCACGGTGGTGCCGTAGGTCAGGACGAACACCGTGAACATGGCGTAGAGGACGTCCGGGCCGACGCGGGAGCAGATCGCGGCGACCAGCCCGCGCGGCGAGGTGCGGAACACCTCGCGCACCGGGGCCGAAGGGGCGTCACCGCGTTCGGCGATGGCCTGGAAGACGGGGGTGTCCTCCAGCTTGAGCCGGATCCACAGCCCGAAGGCGACGAGGAGGGCGGAGAGCAGGAACGCGATGCGCCAGCCGCCTCCCTCGAAGGTCGCCTCGCTCATCGTCACGGTGAGCAGGCCCAGGACGCCGTTGGCCAGCAGGTTCCCGGCCGGCGGCCCCACCTGTGCGGCGGAGGAGTAGAACCCGCGGCGGCGCGGGTCGCCGAACTCGGCGGAGAGGAGGACCGCACCGCCCCACTCGCCGCCGACGCCCACGCCCTGGGCGAAGCGCATGAGCACCAGCAGGACCGGTGCGGCGACGCCGATGGTGGCGTAGGTGGGCAGCAGGCCGATGACGAAGGTCGCGATCCCGATGAGCAGCAGCGTCGCGACCAGGACCTTCTTGCGCCCGATCACGTCGCCCAGCCGCCCGAAGAGGATCCCGCCCAGGGGGCGGGCGACGTAGCCGACGGCGTAGGTGGAGAAGGCCAGCAGGGTTCCGGTCAGCGGGTCCGAGGAGGGGAAGAAGAGCTGCGGGAGGACGAGGGCCGAGGCGCTGGAGTAGACGGCGAAGTCGTACCACTCCAGGGAGGTGCCGGTGAGGCTGGCGGCGTAGGCCTTGCGGACCGAGGCGCGGGACACGCCCGCCGCGGGTGCTGCAGCGTCCATGGTGTTCCTCTCGTGCGGGACCGTGCGGGACGCCCCGACGGTAGTGCATGCGCGTTGTATGCAACAGGTGTAACGTCGGTGCCCCCGACGAACCCCAGGAGCGCCCGTGCCCGTCCCCACCGCCACGCCCGTCCCCGCGACCGCCTCCGCCGCCGTCCCCGCCCACCTCGGTTCCCTCGACCTCGAGCTGCCGGACGGGCAGGTCCGCTCCGTCACCGTCACGCGGCTGCTGAACGCCGGGTACACCGGCCGGGACCAGGACGAGGTCGCCCGCCACGTCGCCGAGCTCGCCGAGCTGGGCGTCCCCGCCCCTGCCACGACTCCCGCCCTCTACCCCGTCTCCCCCTACCTCGCCGCGCAGACCGACGTCGTCCCCGTGCAGCACGGGCGCACCTCCGGCGAGGCCGAGTGGGCGCTCGTCGTCTCCGGCCCCGACCCCGAGGACGTGCTGCTGACCGTCGCGTGCGACCACACCGACCGCGCGTTGGAGGTCCACGGGGTCGCCTGGAGCAAGAACGCCAGCCTGGACGTGCTCGGGCGACGGGCCTGGCGGCTCGTCGACGTGGAGGACCACCTGGACCAGCTGCTGCTCAGGGCCTGGGTCGAGACCGGCGACGGCTCCGAGGTCCTCGTCCAGGACGCTCCCCTCGCCGCCCTGCTGCCGCCGTCCTACTGGCTGGACGTGCTGCGCGCACGCGGTCTGGCGACCCCGGGCACGGTGCTGCTCAGCGGGACGGTCGCCATGGTCCCCGGGGTGGACCAGTTCGCCGGGCGCTGGCGCGTGCGGCTGGAGGACCCGGTGCGCGAGGACGCCCTCGAGCTCGGCTACCGCGTCGAGGTGCTCCCCGCGGCCGTGGGCTGAGGTCGGGCGTCCTCGACCGCCGCCGCCAGCAGGGATGATGGAGCGGTGAGCACCGCCGAGCCCGAGACGCTGGAGACGACCGCCGAGGTCCACGGGGCGACCGCCGCGCAGGTCGTGGCCGAGGCCGCCCGCCGCCGCACCATCGCCGTCATCAGCCACCCCGACGCCGGCAAGTCCACGCTCACCGAGGCGCTGGCCCTGCACGCCAACGCCATCCGCGAGGCCGGGCACGTGCACGGCAAGGCGGGCCGGGCGGGGGTGGCCACCGACTGGCAGGACATGGAGAAGCAGCGCGGCATCTCCATCAGCTCCGCGGTGCTGCAGCTGGACCACCGCGGGATGGTCGTCAACGTCGTCGACACCCCCGGTCACGCGGACTTCTCCGAGGACACCTACCGCGCCCTCACCGCCGTCGACGCGGTGATCATGCTCGTGGACGCGGCCCGCGGCATGGAGGTGCAGACGCGCAAGCTGTTCGGCGTCTGCAAGCAGCGCGGGCTGCCCGTGATCACCGTGGTCAACAAGTGGGACCGGCCCGGGCGCGAGGCCCTCGAGCTGCTCGACGAGGTCGAGTCGGTGACGGGGCTGCGGCCCACGCCGGTGACCTGGCCGGTCGGGATCGCCGGCGACTTCCGCGGGCTGCTGGAGCGCGGCAGCGGCGAGTACGTGAAGTACACCAAGGCCCCGGGCGGGGCGACGCGGGCGCTGGAGCAGCGGATGGGCGCCGAGGAGGCCGCGGCGCTGGAGGGCCCGTCCTGGCAGCAGGCCCTCGACGAGCACGAGCTGCTCTCCGCCACGGGCGCCGACCACGACGAGGAGGAGTTCCTCGCCTTCCGCACCACGCCGGTGTACTTCACCGCCGCCGTGGCGAACACCGGCGTCGGGCAGGTGCTCGACGCCCTCGTCGACGTCGCCCCCGCCCCGCACGACCAGCGCGACGTCGAGGGCCGGCCCCACGCCGTGGCCGGTGGCTTCAGCGCCCAGGTGTTCAAGACGCAGACCGGCATGAACCCCGCCCACCGCGACCGGCTCGCGTTCGCGCGCATCCACTCCGGCGTCTTCCACCGCGGGATGACGGTGCGGGACGACCGCAGCGGCCGGCCGATGGTCCTCAAGCACGTGCAGACGGTGTTCGGCGCCGACCGCTCGACCGTCGACGTCGCCTGGCCCGGTGACGTCATCGGGCTCGTCAACGCCCGGCACGTCGTCGTCGGCGACACCCTCTCCGAGAACGGGCGGGTCTCCTACCCGCCGCTGCCGGTGTTCGCGCCCGAGCACTTCCGCACCGTCCGGCCCGCGGACCTGCGGGTGGGCAAGCAGTTCCGGCAGGGCCTGCGGGAGCTGGACGCCGAGGGCGTCGTGCGCGTGCTGACCTCCGACTCGCGCGGGGACGGCGAACCCGTCCTCAGCGCGGTGGGGGCGCTGCAGTTCGACGTCGTCCAGCACCGCATGACCCACGAGTTCCGCTCGCCGGTGCTGTTCACCGAACTGCCTTACACCACCGCCCGGATCATCGACGCCGACGCGGCGCCGCTGCTGCGCGCCCACCGCGGCGCCGAGGTCGTCCAGCACGCCGACGGGCGCACCTTCGCGCTGTTCACCGACGAGTGGCGGGTGCGCAGCTTCGCCCGCGACCACCCCGAGGTGCGCCTGGAGGAGCTGGTCGCGACCAGCTCCTGAGGTCCGCGCGCCGCCCTCAGCGGGCGAGCGCGGTGGCGGCGGCCGCGACGACGACGAGACCGCGGCGCAGCACGTGCGCGCGCTCCCAGCGGGCGCGCGCCTCGCGCCAGCCCGCGGCCTCCTGACCCGGCCGCCAGGAGCGCAGCCGCACGTTGATGGGCACGTGGACCCGCACCGTCAGGGTGATCGCGCCGGCGACGGCCGCCACCGAGGCGGCGCGCAGGGCGGCCGCCCGCGGCGCCCGGCGGGCCTCGGCGGCCGCGGTGGCGGCCCCGGTGGCCATCGCGGCCACCGACAGGGCCGGGGCCAGGCGCCGCATGACGGCGTCGGCGCGCTGCTGGTGGTGGACGTAGTCGTCGAAGCCCATGGCGCGGCGGCGGCGGCCGAAGGGCTCGGGGACGATCGCCAGCGCGAGGACGGCGGTGGCGACGTCGTGCGCGCGGCGCAGGGCGGTGGTCCGGGAGGTCACGCGATCATCCTGGCGCCCTCCACCGGTGCGGGCACCCCCTTGACGTCGCCCCGCTTGTGAGTGTTCACTCACACACATCACGGGAACGGCTCACCCGTCTCGTGACCACTGATGTGATTGACCGGACACTCAATGGAGGACCGATGACCACCACCGGCACCACCACCGGCACCACCACCGGCACCACCACCGGCACCACCACCGCCGTCGGCACCGGCACGACCGCGGTCACCGAGGTCGTGCTGCCCGGTGTCGTCGAGCCCGAGGGCCTGCAGCTGCGCCGGCGCACCCTGCCGGCCCCCGGACCGGGCCAGGCGCTCGTGGCCGTCGAGGCCAGCGGCGTCTCCTTCGCCGAGCAGCAGATGCGGCGCGGGAAGTACTACGACCAGCCGCCGTTCCCCTTCGTCCCCGGCTACGACCTCGTCGGCACGGTGCGCGCCGTCGGCGACGGCGTCGAACCCGCCCTGCTCGGCCGCCGGGTCGCCGCGCTGACGAAGACCGGCGGCTGGTCCAGCGCCGTCCTGCTCCCGGCCGCCGACCTCGTCGAGGTGCCGGACGGCGTGGAGGCGGCCGCCGCCGCCACGCTCGTCGTCAACGGCCTCACCGCCTGGACGATGCTCCACCGCACCGCCCGCGTCCGCGCCGGCCAGACGGTCCTGGTGCTCGGGGCGAACGGCGGCGTCGGCAGCGTCCTCAGCCGGCTCGCCCTCCTGGCCGGAGCGCGCGTCCTCGGCTCCGCCTCCCCGCGCCACCACGAGCTGCTGCGCGCGCGGGGGGTCGAACCGGTCGACCACCACGGCGACCTGCTGACCCAGGTGCGGGAGCTGTCGCCCGGCGGTGTCGACGCGGTGTTCGACCACGTCGGCGGTCCCGGGATCACCACCTCGCACGCGCTGCTGCGCCGCGGCGGCACCCTCGTCTCCTACGGCACCGCCGCGACCCGCGACGAGAGCGGGAACCCGCGGCTGCCCGTGCTGCTGCTCGTGGCCCGCCTGGCCTGGTGGAACGCGCTGCCCGACGGGCGCCGCGCCACCTTCTTCGACGTCTGGGCCGGCCGCCGCCGGCGCAGCGCCTTCCGCGCCCGCGTGCGCGAGGACCTCGGTGCCGTCCTGCGGCTGCACGCCGAGGGCGCCCTGCCCGCCGACGTCGCCGCCGTCCTCCCGCTGACCCGCGTCGCCGAGGCCGTGCGCCTGGCCGAGTCCCGCACGGTCGCCGGGAAGGTCGTCCTGGACCCCACCGCCTGACGGACCGGCGAGCGCCGGCCCGGACGACCCGGGAACGCGAGAAGCCCGGGAACCCGAGGAACCCGAGAACCCGAGAGACCCGAGAACCCGAGAGACCCAGGAGGAACCGTGTCCACCCCCGCCACGCACCCCGCTCCCGGCCCCACCGCCGACCCCACCGCCGACCCCACCGCCGACCCCACCGCCGACCCCACCGCCGAGTCCGCCGCGTCGAGCACCTCGCTGCGCCACCTCGCCGCCGGTTCGCTCGCCCTGCTCGCCGCCACCCTCGTCGCCGACGCCACCGTCCTGGCCGGGACCCCGAACCCGGGGATGGCCGCGCTGGCCGTCCTCCCGCTCGCCGCCCTGGCCGCGCTGCGCTCGCGGCGGCGCTGGGCGCTCGTGCCCGCCCTGCTCGCCGTCGCCGCCGCGGCGGCGCTGCGCGGCAGCGCCCTGTCCTTCGACCTCGTGCGTCCCGGGACGGTGCTGCCGTTCGCGGTGGCCGTGCTGGAACTCCTCGCGCTCGGCGGGGCCCTGGCCGCAGCGGTGGCCCTGCTCGCCGGCGGTGGCGGGACGCGCTCGCGCTGGGCGGGGCCCGCCGCGGGGCTGGGGGCGGCGGCCGCGATCGGCGCGCTGCTCCTGGTCGCCAGCCCGCAGGACCGGCACACCGGGGACCTCAGCGCCGAGCAGGTGCGCGCCCTGCCCACGGTGGAGACGACGAACTACCGCTTCGGCCCCTCGCAGCTGCGGTTCGCCACCGGCGACGACGTCGCGCTGCGGCTGGTGAACGACTCCGACGACCCGCACCGCTTCGCCGTGGCGGACCTGGGCGTCGACGTCCTGGTCCCCAGCGGCCGCGAGCGCGTCGTCGTCCTCGAGGACGTCCCCGCCGGGACCCACCGGATCACCTGCACCGAGGGCAGCCACCTCGAGGACGGGATGCAGGGACGGCTGACCGTCGTGGCTCCCGGCGCCGGCGGTGCGGTGGCCACGAGCGCGCAGCCGGCCGGGCACCACCATGGCTGAGACCCCCGCGCGCGGGACCTCCCGGCGCACCCTGCTCGCCGTCGGCGCGGCGGCGCTGCTGGGAGGCGGTTCCGCCGCCGCCTACCCGCTGCTGCGCCGGCGCGGGGGCGAGGCGGCGGCCGACGGCCCGGACCTGCCCGTCCTGCCCGAGCTCGCCTGGCGGTCCGAGGCCGGGACCCTCACCGGGGAACTCGTGGCCGCGCCCGCCGGCGCCGGGCTCGCCTACGACGGCAGCACCCCCGGCCCGCTGCTGCGGGTGCGGGAGGGGGACTCGGTGCGGCTGGCGTTCCGCAACGCCACCGGCGCGCCCAGCAGCCTGCACCTGCACGGCCTGCCCCTGGCGCCCGAGGTCGACCGGCCGCTGGAGCACGTGGCGGACGGGGACGTCAGCGTGCAGGAGTTCTCCCTCCCGGCGGGTTCGGCGGGGCTGCACTGGTACCACCCGCACCCGCACGGCGACGTCTCCCGGCAGATCAGCGCCGGGCTGGCGGGGGCCCTGCTCGTCGAGGGGGCGGTCGACGAGGTCCCCGCCCTGGCCGCGTGCGAGGAGCACGTCCTGCTCGTCACCGGCGGCACGACCACCGGCGGCGCGCTGCTGGTCAACGGCGCCGAGCGGCCGGTGCTGCACCCGGCGCGGGGGCGGACCCGGCTGCGGCTGGTCAACGCGACCTCCGACGACTCCCTGCGCCTGGGCGTGCGCCTGGACGGCGCCGGCACCCGGTTCCACCTCGCCGCCCTCGACGGGCACCCGCTGGCCGCACCGCGGGAACTGGCGGAACTGCTGCTGCCACCGGGCGGTCGCGCGGAACTGCTCGTCGACACCTCGGCCCCCGGGCGGCGGGAACTGCGGGCGCTGCCGCACTCGCCGTACGCCGACGGCGGTTCCCCGAGCGCCGACACCCTGCTGGCCACCCTCGTCGTCGCGTCCGCGCAGGAACCGCTCCCGCTGCCCGCGGCGCTGCCGGCCGCCCCACCGCCCGACGTCACCGGCGCACCCGTGCGGCGCATCGTGCTGGGCGGTGACCCCGGCGGGGGTTTCACCGTCGGCGGCCGCTCCTTCGAGATGGCCGACGCCAGCGGCCCGGCCGACGTCACCGGCCGCGCCGGCACCGTGGAGCGCTGGCTGGTCGTCAACGAGCACAGCACCGACCACCCCTTCCACCTGCACACCCACCCCGTCGCCGCCCTCGACGACCCGGTGCTCGGCCCCGGCGTCTGGCGCGACACCGTGCCGGTCCCGGCGGGTTCCGCCGTCGAGCTGGCCGTCGACCTGTCCGGGCCGGCCGGGCGCACGGTGTTCCACTGCCACGTCGCCTCGCACGAGGACATGGGGATGATGGGCCTCGTCGACGTCCTGCCCGCCGGCACGTGAAACCCGGTGCGCGCGGGCGGCCCCTGCTGCGACGCTGGCCGGGTGCTGGGCTCCGGGGGGAACCGACTGACGTGGGATCGGCTGCCGCGCCGGGTGCACGAGGCCGTCGCCGCGCTGCTGGGTTCCCCCGTCGTGCGGGCGCTCTCGCAGCCCGGCGGGTTCTCGCCGGGCTCCGCCGACCGCGTCGTCACCGCCGCGGGGCAGCGCGCGTTCGTCAAGGCCGTCTCGCCGGCGCAGAACGGGGTGAGCCCCCGCCTGCAGGCCCGGGAGGCGCGGATCACCGCGGCCCTGCCGCCCGGCCTGCCGGTGCCGGGGTTCCTCGGGGCGACCACGGCGGGGGAGTGGGAGGTCCTCGTCCTCGAGGACGTCGACGGCCGCCACCCCGCGCTGCCCTGGTGCGCGGCCGAGCTGCGGCTCGTGCTCGACGCGCTGGCCGGCCTGGCTGGACGTGCTGCTGCTGCTGGTGGAGGTCGAGCGCAGCGGCGGCCGGTCCCTCGCGGAGCAGGTCCTGGCCACGCACCCCCCGACGCGCGCGGTCGGCCCGGACGTCCTGACGACCGTCCTCGCCGGTTTCGCCGGGTACTTCCTCGACAGCGCGCGGCAGCCCGCGCCGCCGGGACTGCCTAGCCTCCGCGCGTTCCAGCGCCTGCAGGGCGAGGCGCTCCGGGAGCGGGTGCGGGCACGACGCTGAGCAGCGTCGCCCGCCGCCGCTGCTCGGTGCGCGCGACCGCGGCGCGCAGGTAGGGCTCGCGGGTGGCGTGGCTGCGGGCGTTGGGGCTGTCCGGGCCGTGCCGGTCCAGCATGTCGGCCAGGCGCTCGGACAGGCTGAGCGGTTCCCCGCGCGGGCCGACGGTCTGGTCGGCCCAGGCCAGGGCGTCCGAGAGCGCCTCGGCGTCCGAGCCCGGGGCGGGCTCGGCGCAGCGCAGCTCGGCCAGCTGCGCCGCCAGGCCCCGTGCGCGGGCGACGTGGTCGGCGCCGGAGTGGTGCGCCACCAGGCACACGACCGCGTGCGGCCAGCCGTGGGCGCGCAGGTGGCGGGCGCCGTCGAGGGGGTGGAAGCCGGTGTCGCGCAGCGCGGGCGCGTAGCCGATGTCGTGCAGCCAGGCGGCCGCCAGCAGCACCGGGCGCTGGGCCGGGGGCAGGCTGCCCGCGGCCTCGGCGGCCCGGGCCGCCACGGCGCGGGTGTGCGCCCAGCGCTGGGGGTCGTCCACGAGCAGGCTCCCGGCCAGCTGCTGCGCCCGCGCCGCCAGACCCGTCACGCCGCCCTCCCCCGCACGGGCGCCAGCGTACGGGGGAGGGCACCGCGGGGCGGTCGGGGGACGCCGGGCCGCCTCAGCGGCCGGCGGCGAAGCGCCCCGGGGTCGTGCCGAGCACCCGCCGGAAGTGCCGCGTCAGGTGGGACTGGTCGTGGAAGCCCGCCAGCACCGCCACCTCGGCGGGGCGGTGCCCGCGCAGCAGCAGCCGCCGCGCGCCGTCCACCCGGCGGGCGGTCAGGTAGGCGTGCGGCGGCATCCCCACCTCGCGGGTGAACGTGCGCACCAGGTGGGCCGGGGAGGCGCCGAGCGCCGCGGCGGCCTGCGCCAGGGAGACCCCCTCGACGACGTGCTCGTCGAGCAGCCGGCGCAGCGCGCGGGCCAGCGGGACGTCGCGCACCGCCGCCGGCGGCACCCGGCGCAGGTGCCCGTCGATCGCGTCGAGCAGCAGCGCCGCGCGCGAGGAGGCCTGCAGCTGCTCGTGCGCGGCGTCGGGGCCGGCGAGCGCGGCGTGCAGGGCGCGCACCGCGCGGGCCAGCCGGGGGTCGGGCAGCTCCGGGGCGTCGGCGGCCCGGCCCGCGAACCGGGCCGGCAGCGCGTCCTGCTCCAGGTAGAGCACGCGCTTGCGGAACCCCTCGCGGGTCGCGGCGCGACCGTCGTGCGGCACGTGCGGCGGCAGCAGCGTCACCAGCGACCCCGTGCCGTGCGGGCGGGAGGCGAGGTCGTAGCGCACGGCGCCGCTGTCCACGAGCAGCACGGTCCAGGTGTCGTGCACGTGCAGCGGGTAGGCGTGCTCGACGAAGCGGGCGTGCAGGACCTCGGCGACGCCCGGCAGGCCGGGCCGCCAGCTGCGCACCTGCTCGCCGGGACGCGCGACCACGTCAGGAACGTACAAGACCGCCCCCGCGCGGGGGCGCACGCTGACCCCGTGAGCACGCAGACCGACCACCCCGCGACCGCGCCCGCCGCGCCCGCCGCGCCCGCCGCGCCCGTCCGGTTCGAGACCAAGATCGCCGTCGTCGTCCGCGACGACCTGCTGCCCTGGCAGCGGCTGAACGTCACGGCCTTCCTCGCCAGCGGGATCACCGCCGCCAACCCGCAGCTGGTCGGCGAGCCCTACGCCGACGCCGACGGCACGCCGTACCTGCCGCTGCTGGGCCGGCCCGTCCTCGTCTTCGAGGCCGGCGCGGACGTCCTGCGCGCCGCGCACTCGCGCGCGGTCGGCCGCGGGCTGCAGACGGCGGTGTTCACGGCCGGGATGTTCGCCACCGGCCACGACGCGGCGAACCGGGCCGTCGTCGCGGCCGTCGCGGGCGCCGACCTCGACCTCGTCGGCCTCGCCGTCCACGGGCCGAGGAACGCGGTGGACAAGACGCTCAAGGGTGCCCGCGCGCACCCGTGAGGCGCCGGTACCGTCCTCGGTGTGACGTCGAGCGAGGTGTTCTCCGGGTTCGCCGGACCCGCGGGGAGGGTGCGGGTGGAGCGCGCCGGGGGCCACGTGGTGGTCCGCCTGGGCGGTGAGGTCGACGCCTGCCTCGGCCCCGAGCTCGGGCGCGGTGTCGAGGCGGCGCTGGCCACCCGGCTGCCGATCCTCGTGCAGGCGCGCGAGGTGACCTTCATGGACTCCACCGGCCTGGGCTTCCTGGCCCGGCTCGCCTCCCGCAGCGCCGAGCGCCGCATCACCGTCACCGGCGCGCCCGACGTCGTGCGCCACCTCGTGCACCGGGCGCGGCTGGAGGGGATGGTCGAGCTCGTGGACCTCCCCGACGGGCCGGGGGACGCCGGCCCGGCGCAGGGGTCCTCGTGAGCCGCCTCGACGTCCTCGACTGGCGCCGCCGCGTCGGCGACCTCTACGCAGCGGTCCGCGCCAGCACCGACCCGGCCGACGGGCACGCCCTGTGGACGGCGGTGCGCGACGAGCTGTTCGCCACCCACCCGGCCAGCCCGCTGCCGCCCGCGGCGCGCGCGGGCTTCCGCGGCCTGCCGGTCGCGCCGTACGACCCCGCCCTGCGCTTCGAGGTGCCCGTGCTGGAGGCGGAGCCGGCGGTGCGCGAGGCCGTCACCGGCACCGACGGGACCGTCCGCTTCGAGCGCGTCGGGCGCGTGGCGCTGCCGGGGGTCGGGGACCTGGACGTGTGGTGGCTGGAGCAGTACGGCGGCGGGCTGTTCCTGCCGCTGAAGGACCCCGGTCCCGGCTACGGCGGTGGGCGCTACGTCCTGGACACCGTCAAGGGCGCCGACCTGGGCGGTGCGCGGGACCCGCGCGAGGCCCTGGTCGTCGACCTCAACTTCGCCTACGCGCCCAGCTGCGCGCACGACCCGGCGTGGGCGTGCCCGCTGCCGCCGCCGGGGAACGCCGTCGACGTCCCCGTGCACGCCGGCGAGCTGGCCGCGGGCTGAGCCGCGGGCCCGCCCGGCCGGTGGTTCAGCCGGTCGGCCCCTGGGCCGGGACGGCGACGCGCTCGCGCAGGTCGACGCTGCGGGGGTGCGAGCGCCCGCGCCGCCAGGCGCCCAGCAGCGCCTCGGTGGCCTCCTCGTCCCCGGCGCAGCGGAACAGCCCCAGCGTGTAGATGCGGGAGGCCTCCTCCGACTGCCGGTGCCAGGCGAACTCCTCGCCCAGGTGCAGGTAGGCCTCCACGTCCGCGGGGCGGTCGGTGAGCACCTCGTCGGCCAGGACCACGGCCTCGCGCAGGTGCCCGCAGACCAGCAGGGCGGAGACGACGTAGCAGCGGGTGTCGGGGGAGACGTGGTCGCCGGTGGCCAGCGCCTGCCGCGCCAGCCGCAGCGCCCGGGAGGCGTCGCCGGCGTAGGCGGCGTGCTCGCTGGCCGCGACGAGCAGGCGGCCGCGGGAGACGGAGTCGCCGGGGACGGCGCCCAGGGCCCACGACTGCAGCAGGTCGGCGACGGCGCGCTGCCCCCGCGCGTCGTTGGCCGCGTTCAGCTCGACCATCTCGAGGTCGTCGCAGGTGACGGGTGATCTCACCCTCCGGAACCTACCGACGGGGGCTGCGGGCGTCTCGCCCGCGAGCGCCCACCGGCCCGTTGTCAGCCGTTCGGCGCAAGCTCCACGACCACCGGCGCGTGGTCGGAGGCGCCCTTGCCCTTGCGCTCCTGGCGGTCGATCGTCGCGCCCGTGACGCGCGCCGCGAACGCCGGTGAGCCGAGCACGAAGTCGATGCGCATGCCCTGGCGCTTGGGGAAGCGCAGCTGGGTGTAGTCCCAGTACGTGTAGGTGCCCGGGCCGGGCGCGTGGGGGCGCACCACGTCGGTGAAGCCGGTCTCGACCAGGGAGCGGAACGCCGCCCGCTCGGGCTCGGAGACGTGCGTGGCGCCGGCGAAGAAGTCCACGTCCCACACGTCGTCGTCCTCGGGGGCGATGTTGAAGTCGCCGACGAGGGCGACGGGGGTGCCCGGGTCCTCGGCCAGCCAGCGCCGGCCCGCCTCGCGCAGCTGCTCCAGCCACAGCAGCTTGTAGGCGTAGTGCGGGTCGTCGAGGCCGCGGCCGTTGGGCACGTACAGGCTCCACACGCGCACCCCGCCGCACGTCGCGCCGATCGCCCGGGCCTCGACGACCGCGGGGTCGCCGAAGCGGGGGACGTCGGGGGAGAAGGAGGTGCTGACGTCCTCCAGGCCCACCCGCGACACCAGCGCGACGCCGTTCCACTGCGACAGCCCGTGGTGGGCCACCTCGTAGCCGAGGTCGGTGAACGCCTGCTCGGGGAACTGCTCGTCCTTGCACTTGGTCTCCTGCAGGGCGACGACGTCGACGTCGCTGCGGTCGATCCAGGCCAGGACGCGGTCGAGTCGGGCGCGGATCGAGTTCACGTTCCAGGTGGCGAGTCGCACGGTCGGGACGTTACCCCGCGCGGGCCCGCGCCGAGTCGTCGGACGACTAGGCTGACGGGCCCCGGACCTGCACCCGGACTGGAGGCGACGTGCCCAGCGAGCAGCCCGACGGCCGGGGGGTGCCGTCCCCCTCCCAGGTGGACGTGGTCGTCGGCGGCATCAAGGGGATGCTCCTCGACGGGACGCTGGGGCCCGGGCAGCGCCTGCCGGTGGAGGCCGACCTGGCGCGCGCGCTCGGCGTCTCGCGCGGTCCGCTGCGCGAGGGCGTGCGGGCGCTGTCCCACCTGGGGGTGCTGGAGACGCGGCAGGGCGCGGGGACCTACGTCACCGCCCTCGACCCCGCGCTGCTGCTGGCGCCGGTGTCCTTCCTCGCCGAGCTGCAGCAGCCCGCCTCGCCCGCGCTGCACGAGGTGCGCCGGCTGCTGGAGACCGAGGCGGCCGCCCTGGCCGCCCGGCACGCCGGCCCGCAGGCGCTGGCGGCCGTGCAGGAGGCGCTGGACGCGGTGGCCGGCCCGGGCGCGGTGGACCCGCAGGTGTTCGTCGAGGCCGACGTCCGCTTCCACCGGGCGCTCGCGCAGGCCAGCGGGAACCCCGTGCTGGCCGCGCTGGTGCAGGCGTTCGCCGGGCCGGCGGTGCGGGCGCGCTCGCGGGCGGCGGTGGGCGACGAGGGCGCCCTCGCGCGGACGGTCCAGGAGCACCGCGCGGTCCTGGAGGCGGTGCGCGCGGGCGACCCCGACCGGGCGCGGCGGCGGATGGGCGCGCACCTGCCGGCGGTGGAGGACCCCCTCGCGGGCGCGGGGGAGGACCCGGACGCCGGTCCGTCCTGAACCCCGGCGGCGCCGCACGGCGCCCTGCGGGTCCCGCGGGGTCTTGCGGGGTGCGCAGCGGCACCCGCGACGGGGTGCCGACGAAGACCGCCACCGCCCGCCGCACGTACGCCACCGACCAGGCCGACCTGTGGGAGGCCCTCACCAGCACCGAGCGGCTGCCCCGCTGGTTCCTGCCGGTCAGCGGCGACCTGCGCGCCGCCGGAACCCTGCTGGAACTCGTGCACGAGGCACCCGTCGACCCGGGGACGTGGGAGCGGTTCGGCCCCGGCGCCGTGGGCGTCGGCTGGCCCACGACCCCGGAGGGCACCGCGTTCGTGCACCGGGCCGCCGAGCGCACGGTGGAGTTCTGCACGGTCGTCCCCGAGGGCGCTGCCGGCGCGTGAACGAGGACGTCTTCGCGGCGCTCGCCGACCCCACCCGCCGGCGGGTGCTGGAACTGCTGGCCGGCGTGGAGGAACCGGTGAGCGCCATCACCGCGGCGCTGCAGGCGCACCACCCGATCTCCCAGCCGGCCGTCTCGCAGCACCTCAAGGTGCTGCTGGCGGCGGGACTGGTCAGCGTCCGCGCCGAGGGCACCCGCCGGTTCTACGCCCTGGACCCGCGCGGCCTGGAACCCGCGCGCCAGTGGCTCGCCGGGCTCGCCGACCCGCTGCAGGCGTTCGCCGGACCGCTCGACGCCCTGGCCACCGAGGTCGCCCGCGGCCGCCGCGCCCGCCGCACCGGGACGCCGTCCGCGGGGCGGGGTGACGCGGGGCAGGACCGCGCGCAGGACGCCGGGTAGCGGCCGCCGACGACGCCGCGGCCCGGGCGGGCGGTCAGCCCGGTGCCGGCAGCGGCACGTCCTCGCGCACGGTCCCGGCCTCGCGCAGCGCCCGCCACGCCCCGGCGGGGACCTCGACGTCGAGCAGCGCGGCGGCCGCGCGCACCTCCTGCGGGCTGCGCACCCCCAGGAGCGCGGACGCGACCGCGGGGTGGGCGAGCACGGCCTGCACCGCGAGCGCCGGCAGCGGGACGCCGTGCTCGCGCGCGGTCCGGGCGGCGGTGCGGGCCCGCGCGAGCACGGCGGCGGGGACGGGCGCGTAGCGGTACGTCGCGTCCTCGCGGGGTTCGTCGACGGCCAGCAACCCGGAACCGAGCACCCCGCCGAGCACGACGGACGTCCCGCGGCGCAGCGCCGCCGGCAGCAGGTCGTCGAGCGCCGGCTGCTCCAGCAGGTCGTACTGCCCCGCGCACAGGACGACGTCGAGGTCGAACTCCTCGACGAGCGAGGTCAGGTGCGCCGAGGAGTTCATCCCGGCGCCCACCGCGCGCACCAGGCCCTCCTCGCGCATGCGCAGCAGTTCCGGCAGGGCGCCGGCGCGCGCGGCGTCCAGGTGCTCGTCGGGGTCGTGGACGAGCAGCACGTCGACGCGGTCCAGCCCCAGCCGCTCCAGGCTCTCCTCCAGGCTGCGGCGCACGCCCGCGGCGGAGAAGTCCCACACCCACCGGCGGGTGGCGGGCACGTCGAAACCGCCGTCGCGGGTGGCCGGCGCGCCCTCCTCGACGGGTTCCACCAGCCGGCCCACCTTGGTCCCCAGCACGAACCGCCCGCGCGGCACGCCGCGCAGCGCGCGGCCGATGCGCTCCTCGGACAACCCGGTCCCGTAGTGCGGGGCGGTGTCGACGTAGGTGATCCCCTCGGCCAGGGCGGTGCGCACCGCCTCCAGCGCGACGTCCTCGTCGACGGCCGTGAACAGGTTCCCCACCGGCGCCCCGCCGAAACCCAGGCGGGGGACCTCCACGTCCGAACGCCCCAGCCGGCGCGTCCCGCCGCGCAGGCTCACGCGGCCGCCAGCTCGTTGCGGGTGCGGCCCAGGCCGTCGACCTCGCACTCGACGACGTCGCCGGCGCGCAGGTACGGCTTCGGTTCCGGGCGGCCCATCGCCACCCCGGCGGGGGTTCCCGTGTTGATGACGTCGCCGGGCTGCAGGACCATGAACCGGCTGAGGTAGCGCACGAGCTCGCCGACCCCGAAGACCATGTCCCGCGTCGTCCCCTCCTGGCGCAGCTCCCCGTTCACCCACAGGCGCAGGCCGAGGTCGCCCGGGTCGGGCACCTCGTCGGCGGTGACGAACCACGGCCCCATCGGGTTGAACGTCTCGCAGTTCTTGCCCTTGTCCCACTGCCCGCCGCGCTCGAGCTGGAACTCCCGCTCGGACACGTCGTGGGAGACGACGTAGCCGGCGACCGCGGCCAGCCCCTCCTCCGCGCTGTCCAGGTAGCGCGCCGTCGCACCCAGGACGACGCCGAGCTCCACCTCGTAGTCGGTCCTGGTGCTGCCGCGCGGGACGAGGACGGTGTCGTGCGGGCCGACGACGGTGGAGGGCAGCTTCAGGAACAGGATCGGTTCGGCCGGGATCGCGGCTCCCGTCTCCGCGGCGTGGTCGCGGTAGTTCAGCCCGATGCAGACCACCGCCCCCGGGCGCGGCACGGGTGCGCCGACGCGGCGGCCGCTCAGGTCCACCTCCGGCGCCGTCCCCGCCCGCACGGCGGCGTCCGCGGCCGCCAGGTCCTCGGCCGACCAGGGCCGCTGCGCGTCGAGGACCCCCGTGAGGTCGAGCGTGCGCCCGTCGGGGAGCAGGGCCGCCGGGGTCTCCCGGCCCAGCGGGCCGGTGCGCAGGAGCTTCACGGAGGTCCTCCCTGGATCGCGTCGGGCCGCCCTCGGCCCGATCGCCTCGACGAGACCCTGACGCCGCCCCGGGCGCAGTGTCAAGATGTCGTCTGATGAATCCCGGCCGCGCGGTGGCGGGGGAACCGTTCCGGTCGACGAGGAGTCGGTGTGGCGCTGTCGGACATGTCCCTGGAGGAGCTGGAGCGCCTGGAGGTCGTCCTCGACGAACCCGCCGACCTCGACGAGTTCTGGCGGACCACCCTGGAGCAGGCCGCCGCCCACCCCCTCGACGTGCGCCGCGCACCGGTGGCGACCCGCCTGACGACCCTGGTGCACGAGGAGTTCTCCTTCGCCGGCTGGGGCGGGGACCGCGTCAACGCCTGGCTCGTGCGCCCCGCGGGCGTGCCGGGGCCGCTGCCGGCCGTCGTGGAGTTCATCGGCTACGGCGGCGGGCGCGGGCTGGCCGAGGACCGGCTCACCTGGGCGAGCGCGGGCTACGCCCACCTCGTCGTCGACACCCGCGGGCAGGGGGCCGTGTGGGGCGGCGGGGGCGCGACCGGCGACCCGGCCGGTTCCGAGGTGTCCGCACCGGGCTTCACCACGCGCGGGATCCTCGACCGCGACACCTACTACTACCGGCGGGTCTTCACCGACGCGGTCCGCGCCGTCGAGGCCGCGCGCAGCCAGCCGGACGTGCTGGCGGACGCCGTGAGCGTCACGGGGACCAGCCAGGGCGGCGGGATCGCGCTGGCCGCGGGCTCGCTGGCGCCCGGGGTGCGCGCCGTCATGGCCGACGTGCCGTTCCTGTCGTGGTTCCGCCGCGCCGTGCTCGTGGCCGACACCGAGCCCTACGCCGAGATCACCCGCTACCTGGCCGTCCACCGCGACCGCGTCGAGCAGGTGCTCACCACCCTCGACCACTTCGACGTCGCGCACCTCGTCGCGCGCGCCGGCGCCCCCGCGCTGGTCTCGGTGGCCCTCATGGACCGCACCTGCCCGCCGTCGACGGTGTGGGCGGCCCACCGCCGCTACGGGCTGCGCGGCGGCGGCCGCTGCGAGCTGGCGGTCTACCCCTTCAACGGCCACGAGGGCGGCCAGTCGCACCACTGGCGCCGCCAGCTGGAGTGGCTGGCGGGTCAGCTCGCCTAAGCTGCCGTGCCGTGAGCACCCCAGCCCCCGAGCCGGCCACCAGCACCGCCCGCACCCGCCTCGCCGCGCTCGTCGCGGACAAGGCCGTCGTGCGCGGGCGGGTGACGCTGTCCAGCGGCGAGCAGGCCGACTACTACGTCGACCTGCGCCGCACCAGCCTGGACGGCGAGGCCTCCGCGCTCATCGGCCCGGTGCTGCTCGACCTCGTCGCCGACTGGGACTTCGAGGCCGTCGGCGGGCTGACCATGGGCGCGGACCCGGTCGCGCTGGCGATGGTCCACGCCGCCAACGCCCGCGGCTGGGCGGCCGCCCACGGCGGCCGGGCCCTGGACGCCTTCGTGGTGCGCAAGGCGGAGAAGGCCCACGGCCTGCAGCGGCGCATCGAGGGCCCCGACGTCGCGGGCCGCCGGGTGCTCGCCGTGGAGGACACCTCCACCACCGGCGGCTCCGTGCTCACCGCCGTCGAGGCGCTGCGCGAGGCCGGTGCGCAGGTCGTCGGGGTCGCCGTCATCGTCGACCGCGACACCGGCGCCAAGGAGCGCGTCGAGGCCGCCGGCCTGGAGTACCGGGCCGCCTTCGGGCTGGCCGACATCGGCCTCGCCGGCGAGGGCTCCTGATGGGCACCGCGGGCACCGTCGTCCTCGTCGTCGTGCTGCTGCTGGTCCTGCTCGCCCTGCTGTGGGCGGTGAGCACCCGGGCCGCGCTGGTGCGCATGCGCGACCTGGCCGTGGAGGCGGGGGCGCTGGCCGAGCAGCGCCGCAGCCGGCTGGCCGACCTCACCCTGCACGCCGGCGGTGAGCAGGGAGCGGACCCGCAGCTGCACCGGGCGATGGCCGACGCCGAGCACCGCCTCGCCGGCGACCTCGCCTTCCACGCGGCCGCCGTGCGCGCCTACGACAGCCGGCTGGCCGCCGTGCCCGCCTCCTGGGTGGGGGCGCTGACCGGTCTGCACCCGCTGGGCGCGGCCGCGGACCACGAGCGCTGAACGCGCTGCCGGAGGGGCTGCGGGCCGCGCTGCCCGCGCTGCGCTGCCCGGTGTGCGCGCAGGGCCTGCGGGCGCTCGGCCCCGGGGTCGGCTGCGCGGCCGGGCACCGCTTCGACCTGGCGCGCCAGGGCCACCTGACCCTCGCCGCGGGCGCCAAGGCGCCCGGTGACACCCCGGCGATGGTCGCCGCCCGCGAGCGCTTCCTGGGCGCCGGGCACTACGACGCCGTCGCCGCCGCCGTGGCCGCGCTGGCCGCCCCCGCGCGGTTCGTCGTGGACGTGGGCGGGGGCACCGGGCACTACCTGGCGGCCGTCCTGGAGGCCACCGGCGCGCACGGCGTCGTCGTCGACGCCTCCACCGCGGCCCTCAAGCGCGCCGCCCGCTGCCACCCGCGCGCCGCGGCCGTGGGGGCGGACGTGTGGCGCGGCCTGCCGTTCGCGGACGCCTGCGCGGACCTGGTCACGACGGTCTTCGCCCCGCGCGGGGTCGCCGAGGTCGCCCGGGTGCTGCGCCCGGGCGGGCGCTGGATCGTGGTCACCCCGCTGCCCGAGCACCTGGAGCAGGTCCGCGGGCCGCTGGGCATGGTCGGCGTCGAGGAGCGCAAGGCGGACCGGCTGCACGCCGACCTCGCGGCCTTCGAGGCCGTCACCGAGCGCGAGCTGCGGGTGCGGCGCTCCTTCGGGCGCGAGGACCTGCGCGCGCTCGTGCTCATGGGACCCAGCGCCCACCACGTCGAGACCGCCGACCTCGACGCCCGCCTGGCCGCCGTCGCCGACCCGGCCGAGGTCACCGTCGCCGTGCGCCTCACCGTGGTCCGCCGCCCCTGACCGGGCGGAGGACGCGGTCGAGGACGGTGAGCGGGACGTCGAAGCCGGCGGCGGCGAGGGTGGAGCCCAGCGCGTCCCGGCCGCCGGGGGCGACGGCGACGACCGCCCGCCAGCCGTCCGCGCTCCAGCGCACCTCCTCCGGCGCGTGCGCGCGGCGCAGCTCGGCCTCCAGGCGGCCCGCGTCGGCGTGCCCGGCCCGCACCTCCACGAGGTCGGCCCAGGCCCGGTGCACCGTCCCGGCCGCGGCCAGCGCGCCGGAGACCGCCCCGCCGTAGGCGCGCACGAGGCCCCCGGTGCCCAGCAGCACCCCGCCGAACCAGCGGCTGACGACCGCGACGACACCGGTGACCCCCGCGCCGCGCAGCGCCGCCAGCACCGGGGCGCCGGCCGTGCCGGCGGGCTCGCCTGGGGGCACCTCCCGCTCGCGGGGGACGTCGCTGGAGCGCACCAGCGCGCCGTCCTCGCCGAGCACGCTCGCCGTGCAGTGGTGGCGGGCGTCGGGGAACTCCCGGCGCACCCGCGCCACGACGGCCTCCGCGGCCGCCGTGTCCTCGACGGGCTCCAGCGTGCACGTGAAGCGCGAGCGCTCCACGAGCGACTCGGTGCGCACGGCCCGGGCGGGGACCGGCAGCGGCTGCCTCACGGCTGCGCCGGCGGGCGGCTGCGCCGGCGCCGCCGCAGCCAGCCGACGAGCGGGGCGAGGACCGAGAAGAGGACGGCCACGCCGGCGATCGAGTACGCCAGGGAGCGCACCCACGGCAGCGAGTCGGCCGCGTAGCCGGCCAGCACCAGCAGCGCCCCCCACGTGATGGCGCCGACGACGTTGGCGGAGGCGAACTTGGCGTAGGGCATCGCGGCGGTGCCGGCGATGATCGGGGTGAAGGCCCGCAGCCACGGGATGTAGCGGCAGCCCACGACGGCGAACCAGCCGTAGCGCTCGTAGAAGGCCTCGGCCCGCGGCAGGTGCTGCGCGGCCTTGCCGGCGCGGCGCAGCAGCCACGGCCGGCCCAGCCGGCGCCCCGACCAGTAGCCCACCGTGTCGCCGATCACGGCGGCCAGCGTGACGCCGACGACGAGCACCGGCAGCGACAGCGGGGAGCCGTCGCGGGCGGCGAGCAGGCCGGCGGTGAACAGCACGGTGCTGCCGGGCAGCCAGAAGCCGACGAGGGTGCCCGTCTCGGCGAAGACGATGCCGAAGACGAGGGCGTACACGCCGTAGGCCCCGAGCTCCTCGAGGTTCGGGTCGGCGAGCTGGGACAGCCACTCGGACACGGGGACGCCCGCTCAGCCGGCCAGCAGGGCCAGCTGGGAGCGCTCGTCCTCGCCCAGCCGCCGCGGCCGCCCGGCCGCGAAGTCGTAGGCCACGCAGGTCGTCGTGGCGCGCACGTAGGTGCGCAGCTCCCCGACGGCCGCCTCGTCGGCCTCGAGGACCTCGTAGGAGACCTCGAAGCTCGCCCCGCCGGTGCGGCTGACCCACAGGTCCACGGCCACCGGCTCCAGCCGGTAGTCCAGGGGCCTGAGGTAGTCCACGGTGTGCCGGGCCACCACCATCCCGGTGGCGAGCATGGGCACCCCGCCGTCCCGGTGGGCCATGCCGAAGGCCCGCACGCGCGCCTCCTCGAGCAGGCGCAGCACCTCGACGTTGTTGACGTGGCGGTAGGCGTCCATGTCCCCCCACCGCAGGGACAGCAGGAGACGCTGACGGGCCATCCCGTCATCCTGCCCGGTGGGTGCTCAGCGCTGGGTCTCGGGGGCCTTGTCGTCCACGGCCGCGGCCTGCGCGGGGATGCGGGCGGCCCTGCGCTCCTTGGCGCGGGCGCGCAGCACCTCGATGCCGATGGGCACCAGCGAGACGACCACGAGGGCCAGCAGGCCGATCTCGATGTTCTCGCGGACCAGGGTGATGCTGCCCAGGCCGTAGCCGAGGACCGTCACGCCCGTGCCCCACAGGACGGCGCCGATGCCGGAGAAGAGGAAGAAGGTGCGCCGGTGCATGCGCCCCGCACCGGCCGCGACGGTGATGAAGGTGCGCACGATCGGCACGAAGCGGGCCAGGATGATCGCCCGGGCGCCGTACTTGGCGAAGAACTCCTGCGTCTGCTCCACGTGCTTGCGCTTGAAGATCCGCGAGCCCGGCCGGTCGAAGACCGCCGGGCCGGCCTTGCGGCCGATCTCGTAGCCGGTCACGTTGCCGACGAAGGCCGCCACCGACAGCACGAGGCAGACGAACCACAGCGGGTGCGGCACGAAGCCCTCGTGCTGGAAGAGCCCGACGGTGAACAGCAGCGAGTCGCCGGGCAGGAAGAAGCCGACGAGCAGACCGCACTCGGCGAAGACGATGAGGGCCGCGCCCCACAGGGCCCACCCTCCGAGCGAGTTCAGCAGTCCGGTCGGCTCCAGCCAGTCCGGCAGCAGCGCGGGGGCCGCGGCGGGGGCTGCGGCGGAGACGACGGCCGAGACGTCGGCGAGCAGGGGCACGTGCTCCAGGGTAAGTCCGGCCCGCAGCGCCGGGAACGGCCGCGGCCGATGATCAGCCCAGAGGATGACGTGAGCTGCGCGGACACGCGGACGGGGTCCACCGTGCGGCGGACCCCGTCCGGGTGATGCTCAGCCGGACGGCGGTCGTGGACCGTCGTGCGGCGTGCCCGATCAGACCGTGCGGGCGAAGGGGTCCCAGTCGTCCGGCAGCGGGGCGGCCTTCTCGACCGTGCTCGTGACGTCGACGAACTGCCGGGTGCGCACCGACTCGTCGATGGCGACCATGACGTCGAGGACGTGGTGGGCCAGCGAGCCCTGCACGCGGTGCGGGCGCCCGGCGCGCAGCGCGCGCGCCATCTCCAGCACCCCGGTGCCGCGGGTGGACTGCGCCTTCGTGGAGGCCAGGACCTCCCAGTCCTCGCCGCCCTTGCGCATGATCCGGACGTCGCCGTCGAAGTTGTTCGGGTCCGGCAGCGCCAGCGTCGCCTCGGTGCCGCTGATCTCCACGAAGCCGTGCCGCTGCAGCTGGGAGTCGAAGCTGAAGGTGCTCTGCGAGCTCTGGCCGCTGCTGAAGCGGGCGAGGGCGCTGACGTGGGTGGGGACGGTCACCTCGAAGCTCTCGCCCGCCTTGGGGCCGGAGCCGATGACGCGCGACTCGCGCGACTTGGACCCGATCGCGGCGACGGACTCGACCGCCCCGAAGGCCTGCACGAGCGTCGTCACGTAGTAGGGGCCGATGTCGAACAGCGGGCCCGCGCCGGTCTGGAAGAGGAAGGCCGGGTTGGGGTGCCAGGACTCCGGCCCCGGCGACTGCATGAGCGTCAGGGCCGTCAGCGGCGTGCCGATGTCGCCGCGGGCGAGGGCCTTGAGCGCGGTCTGCAAGCCGGTGCCGAGGAAGGTGTCCGGGGCGCAGCCCAGGCGCAGGCCCGCCGCGTCCGCCGCGCCGAGCAGCCGCTGGCCGCCCTCGAGGTCGAGGGCGACGGGCTTCTCGCTCCACACGTGCTTGCCGGCCGCCAGGGCCTGCAGGGAGACCTCGACGTGGGCGGCGGGGATCGTCAGGTTGACGACGATCTCGACCTCGGGGTCCTCCAGCACGGCGTCGATGCCGCCGTGGCGGGGGACGCCGTGCTCCTCGGCGCGCGCCTTGGCGGCCTCGGGGAAGAGGTCGCCGATGGCGTGCACCCGCACGTCGGGGAAGCTCGTGAGGTTCTCGAGGTAGGTGCCGCTGATGACGCCGGCGCCGATGATGCCGATGCCGACGGGTCCGGTGCGCTGCTCGCTCATGCCAGGGCCTTCGTGAGGTGCTCGTAGCTGGCGGCGACGGCGTCGAAGACGTCGCCGGTGGGGGGGGGGGGGGGGGGGGGGGGGGGGGGGGGGGGGGGGGGGGGGGGGGGTGGGGTGCGCGGCTGGGTGTTGGGAGGGGGTGGGTGGGGTGGGGGTTGGGGGCGGCGACGGCCTCGCCGACGGCCCCCCGGCCCCCCCCCCCCCCCCCCCCACCGAGGTCGACCCCGCCCGCGGCGGCGAGGATGGCGGCCACGTCGAGCTGGCCGGCGCCGAAGGCGACCTGCTTCTTGGTGTCCATCGTGCCGTCGCCGTCCTTGAGGTGGACGGCCTTGACGCGCGAGCCCAGCCGGCCGAGCAGCTCGGGCACGTCGACACCGCCGACGACCGCCCAGTAGGTGTCGACCTCCAGGGCGACGGAGTCGTCGAGGGAGTCGGCCAGGACCTCCAGCGCGGGCCGGCCGCCGATGCGGTTCTCCAGCTCGAACTGGTGGTTGTGGTAGCCGATGGTCACGCCGGCGTCGGCGGCCTTCGCGGCGGCGGCGTTGAGCTCGGCGGCGATCGCCGCGACGTCCTCGGCGGTGGTCCAGCGCGCGGGGTCCACGTGCGGCTCGACCACGAAGGTGGTGCCGGTCGTGGCGGCGGCCGCCAGGACGGCGTCGACGTCGCCGCCGACGACCTTGGCGTGCGCGCTGGGGGCGCTCAGCCCGTGGCGGGCGAGCGCGGGCGCGAGGGCCTCGGCGGAGTCGGCCAGCCCGAAGGGCTCGACCTTGCGGAACCCGAAGCCCGCCAGCCGCGCCAGCGTGCCGTCCAGGTCCGCAGCCAGCGCCTCGCGGACGGTGTACAGCTGCACGGAGACCTTGTCGATGGTCAGTGTCTGATCGGCCATGGGGGGGAGTTCTCGTCCTCTCGGGTCCACCTCGCAGGGCGACCCTCTCTGGACGCCCTCGTCCCGGCGCGGACGGTGCCGAACCGGTTCAGTCACGGTACGGGCAGGGCCCCGTCCGGCGCCAGTGCCTGCGGCGCGCGGCTTACGATCGGCCGGTGAGCGACGCACTGACCGAGGACGAGCTGCGCTTCCTGCAGGAGACCTTCGACCTGGCCCGCGCCGGCCGCACGGCCGAGCTCGCCGAGCGCGTCGACGCCGGCGTGCCGGTGGACCTCACGAACTCCGGCGGCGACACGCTGCTGCTGCTGGCGGCCTACCACGTGCACCCGGACACCGTCCGCGCGCTGCTGGAGCGCGGGGCCGACCACGCGCGCGTCAACGACAAGGGGCAGACGGCGCTGGGGGCGGCGGTCTTCCGCCGGGCCGCGGACGTCGTCACCGCGCTGCTGGAAGCCGGTGCCGACCCGGCGCTGGGCCGCCAGTCCGGCCTCGCCGTCGCCGAGGTCTTCGACCTGCCGGAGATGGCCGAGCTGCTGCGCTCGCACGGGTCCCGCCCCGCCTGACCTCCGCTGGGCGCCCGCAGGCGCGGGCGCTGCGGGCCGTTCCGGCCGCACCTGCGGCTAGAGTGCCCTCGTGCCGCTGTACCGCATCCGCGAGGTCGCCGACCTGCTCGGCGTCTCCGACGACACCGCCCGCCGCTGGGCGGACGCCGGCGCGCTGCCGAGCACCCTGGACGCCGGCGGGCGCACCGTCGTGGACGGCGCCGCCCTGGCCGCCTTCGCCGTCGAGCACGCCGCCGCGGCGGCCAGCGACCCGGCCGCCGTGCGGCGCTCGGCGCGCAACCGCTTCACCGGCCTGGTCACCCGCGTGGTGGCCGACGGCGTCATGGCGCAGGTGGAGATGCAGTGCGGACCGCACCGCGTCGTCTCGCTCATGAGCCGCGAGGCCGCCGAGGAGCTGCACCTGGAACCCGGCAGCCGCGCCACCGCCGTCGTGAAGGCCACCACGGTCGTCGTCGAGACCGCGGCCGGCCGCTCGTGAGGGCCCGCCCCGCCCGCCGCGCGGCCTCCCGCCCCGCCGCCGCGGTCCTCGCGGCCGGGCTGCTGCTCGGCGCGTGCGCCCCCTCCGGCGGCGCCTCCGCGGGTGCGCAGGACGAGCGGACCCTCACCGTCTTCGCGGCCGCCTCGCTGCGGGAGCCGTTCACCGCGATCGGCGAGCGCTTCGAGCAGGCGCACCCGGGCGTGCGCGTCACCTCCAGCTTCGCGGGCTCCTCCGACCTCGTCAGCCAGGTCGTCGAGGGCGCCCCCGCCGACGTCCTCGCCTCGGCCGACGAGAGGACCATGGCGCAGGTGGTGGACGCCTCCCTGACCGCGGGCGAGCCGGTCGACGTCGCCACGAACGTGCTGCAGATCGCCACCCCGCCCGGCAACCCGGCCGGCATCACCTCCTTCGCCGACCTCGCCCGGCCCGGTGCGCGGGTCGTGCTCTGCGCGCCGCAGGTGCCCTGCGGGTCCGCGGCGCGGACCCTGCAGGAGCGCACGGGCGTCGACCTGGCCCCCGTCAGCGAGGAGTCCTCGGTGACCGACGTGCTGGGCAAGGTCGTCTCCGGCGAGGCCGACGCCGGGCTGGTCTACGTCACCGACGTGGCCGCCGCCGGCGACGCCGTGACCGGCGTGCCCTTCCCCGAGGCGGCCGGCGCGGTGAACACCTACCCGGTCGCCGCGCTGCGCGAGGCCGCCGACGCCGACCTCGCCCGGCGCTTCGTCGAGTTCGTCGCGGGCGAGCAGGGCCGCTCCGCGCTGCGCGCGGCGGGGTTCGGGGTCCCCGCGGCGTGAGCCGGGACGAGCGCGTGGTGGGCCTGCCCCGCTGGGTCCACGTCCCGGCCGCGGCCGGGCTGCTGCTCGTCCTCCTCCCGCTCGCCGCGATCATCGCGCGCGTGGACTGGGCCCGCTTCGGCGACCTCGTCACCTCCCCCTCCTCCACGGCCGCGCTGCGCCTGAGCGTGCAGACCGCGACGGCCAGCACCTGCTGCTGCCTGGTCCTCGGCGTCCCGATGGCGCTGGTGCTGGCGCGCGGCGACCTCCCCGGCCTGCGGGTGCTGCGCTCGATCGTCCTGCTGCCGCTGGTCCTGCCGCCGGTCGTGGGCGGGCTGGCGCTGCTGTACGCGCTCGGGCGGCGCGGCCTGCTCGGCGGGGTGCTCGACGGCTTCGGGGTGAGCATCGCCTTCAGCACCGCCGCGGTCGTCCTGGCGCAGACGTTCGTCGCGCTGCCCTTCCTCGTCGTCAGCCTGGAGGGGGCGCTGCGCACCGCCGGCCGCCGCTACGAGACCGTCGCGGCCACGCTGGGCGCGCGCCCCGGCCGGGTCCTGTTCCGCGTCACCCTCCCGCTCGTGGGCCCGGGCCTGGTCTCCGGCGCGGTGCTCGCCTTCGCGCGGGCCCTCGGCGAGTTCGGCGCCACCGTCACCTTCGCGGGCAGCCTGCAGGGCGTCACCCGCACGCTGCCGCTGGAGATCTACCTGCAGCGCGAGAGCGACCCCGACGCCGCCGTCGCGCTCTCGCTGCTGCTCGTCGCGGTCTCGGTGCTCGTCGTGGTGCTCGTGCGCGGGCGCACCGCCACCGGTGCGTGAGCCGGGCGTGCAGCGGCAGGCGGGGCAGGGGCTGCTGGCCGCCGTCCGGCACGCCCCGCGCGGCGCCGCGTTCGAGCTGGAGGTCGCCCCCGGGGAGGTGCTCGCGGTGCTGGGCCCCAACGGGGCCGGCAAGTCCACGCTGCTCGCCCTGCTGGCCGGGCTGCTGCGGCCCACCGGCGGGCGCGTCGTGCTCGACGGGCGGGTGCTCTCCGAGGCCCGGGGCGCCTTCGTCCCCCCGCACCGGCGCGGGGTGGGGCTGCTCGCCCAGGAACCGCTGCTCTTCCCGCACCTGGGCGTCGCGGCCAACGTCGCCTTCGGCCCCCGCAGCGGTGGTGCCTCCCGGGCCCGCGCGCGCCGCGAGGCGCTGCGCTGGCTGGAGGCGGTGGGGGCGGCCGACCTCGCCGACCGACGTCCCCGGCAGCTGTCCGGCGGCCAGGCCCAGCGCGTCGCGCTCGCCCGCGCGCTCGCCGCCGACCCGCGCCTGCTGCTGCTCGACGAGCCGATGGCCGCGCTGGACGCCGCGGCGGCGCCGGAGGTGCGCCGGGTCCTGCGCGGCGTGCTGCGCGGCGGCGGGGACGGCGGCGGCGGGGAGGGGGACCGGTGCGCCGTGCTCGTCACCCACGACCCGCTCGACGCGCTCGCCCTCGCCGACACCGTCGTCGTCGTGGAGTCCGGGCGCATCAGCGAGCGCGGGCCGGTGCGCCAGGTGCTGTCCGCCCCGCGCAGCGCCTTCGGCGCCCGCGTGGCCGGGCTCGTGCTGCTGCCCGGCCGCGCCGGGGGCGGCGGCCTGCGCACGGCCGGCGGCCACGAGGTCGCCGGGGTGGTGGACCCCGCCTGCCGGCCGGGCGAGGCGGCGGTCGCGGTCTTCAGCCCGTCCGCGGTCGCCGTGCACGCCGCCGACCCCGGGGGCAGCCCCCGCAACCGCTGGCCGGCCACCGTCGTCGACGTCCAGCCGCGCGGTGAGGTCGTGCGGCTGCGCGCCCGCGCCGGGGACCTCGAGCTGCTGGCCGACCTCACCCTCGCCGCGGCGGCCGAGCTCGACCTGGTCCCCGGCGCCGTGGTCCACCTCGCCGTCAAGGCGACCGCCGTGCGGATCCACCCCGCGGCCGAGGAACGGCCACCCTTCGGTGGACGTCCGTGACGCACGGGCGCCCCTAGGGTTCCCGCCATGCTCGTCCTGGACTCCATCACCCGCCGGTTCGGAGACCGCCTCGCCCTCGACGACGTCAGCCTCAGCGTCCCCGACGGGCGCATGGTCGGCTTCGTGGGCGCCAACGGCGCCGGCAAGACCACGACCATGCGCATCGCGCTGGGCGTGCTGGCCGCCGACAGCGGCACCGTCACCTTCCGCGGGCGCGAACCCGACCTGGCCGTCCGCCGCCGCTTCGGCTACATGCCCGAGGAGCGCGGCCTCTACCCCAAGGGCCGGCTGCTGGAGCAGCTGGTCTTCCTGGCCCGCCTGCACGGCGTCGACCGCGCCGCCGCGGCCCGCCGCGGGCGGGACCTGCTGGACCGGCTCGGTCTGGGCGACCGCGCCGACGACAGGCTCGAGTCGCTGTCGCTGGGCAACCAGCAGCGCGTGCAGGTCGCCGCCTCGCTCGTGCACGACCCCGAGCTGCTCGTGCTCGACGAGCCGTTCTCCGGGCTGGACCCGCTGGCCGTCGACGCCATGGCCGAGCTGATGCGCGAACGCGTGCGGGCCGGGGTCGGCGTCCTCTTCTCCAGCCACCAGCTCGACCTCGTCGACCGGCTGTGCGACGAGCTCGTCATCCTGCACGCCGGCCGCGTCGTCGCCGCCGGGGAGCCGGAGGCGCTGCGCCGCGAGCGCGCCGGCTCGCGCTACTCCCTGGTCAGCGACGCCGACCTGGACTGGGTGCGCGACGTGCCCGGCGTGCAGGTGCTCGAACGCGGCCCGCGCGGTGTCGTCCTGCAGCTGCCGGAGGCCGGCCCCGACGCCGACCTGGACCAGCGGCTGCTCGCCGAGGCCGTCCGGCGCGGGCCGGTGCGCTCCTTCGCGCCCGTCCTGCCGTCCCTGTCCGAGCTGTTCCAGGAGGTGTCCCGGTGAGCGGTCAGCAGGTGCAGGCGCAGGCGGAGGAGCGGGTCCGGGCGCCGGGGCAGGGCCGGGTGCAGCGGCAGTGGTGGATCGTGGCCCAGCGGGAGATGCTGGAGCGGCTGCGCGACAAGGGGTTCGTCTTCTCCACCATCTTCCTGTTCGTCGTCGTGGCCGCCGCGGCCGTGCTGCCCGGCGTCTTCGCCGGCGGCACCCACGACTACGACGTCGCCGTCGCGCCCGAGGCGCGGGGGGTCGTCGCGGCGCTGCCGGCGGAGGACCCCGACACGCGCGTGCACCTGCGCGAGGTCGCGGACACCGCCGCGGCCGAGGCGGCCGTGCGCTCCGGCGACGTCGAGGCCGCCGTCGTCGTCACCGACGGGCGCGCCGCCGTCGTCGGCGACCGCTCGGTGCCCGACCGGCTGAGCGCGGTCCTGCTCCAGCGCATCACCGCCGCCCAGACCGTCGCCGGCTTCGAGCAGCTGGGGGTGAGCGCGCAGGACACCTCGCGCGTGCTGGCGCTGCCGCCGCCCGAGCAGCGGCTGCTGGCCCCCGACGCCGTCGACCCCCTCGTCGTCTACTTCCTCGGCCTGGCGTTCGCCGTCCTCTTCATGCAGATCGTCGTCATCTTCGGGTACTCCATCGCGCAGAGCGTGGTGCAGGAGAAGCAGACCCGCGTCATCGAGCTGCTCGTGACGACGGTCCCCGTCCGCCAGCTGCTCATCGGCAAGATCCTCGGCAACGGCCTGCTGGCCTTCGGGCAGATCGTGCTGCTCGTCGTGGCGGGGGTCGGCTCGCTGGCGGTCGGCCAGCGCGAACTGCTCCGCTCGCTGCCCGGCATCCCCGCGGCCGCGGTGTGGTTCGTGGTGTTCTTCGTCCTGGGGTTCGCGATGCTGTCGTGCCTGTGGGCGGCGGCCGGTGCGATGGCCAGCCGGCTGGAGGACCTGCAGTCGACGGCGACCCCGGTGCAGATGTTCGTCATGCTGCCGTTCATCGCGACGTTCTTCACCAACGAACCGGGAACGCTGCAGACCGTCCTGAGCTACGTGCCGCTGTCGTCGCCGATGGTCATGCCCAAGCGCATCGTGCAGGGCGACGTCGCGCTGTGGGAGCCGCTGCTCTCGCTGGCGGTCATCGCGCTCACCGCCATGGTGTTCGTGACGATCGCCCGCCGGCTGTACGAGAACAGCCTGCTGCAGACCGGCCGCTCGCTGGGGTTCCGCTCGGCCTGGCGGCGCGCCGCCTGAACCGCGCGGCCCGGCTGCGACCATGAGCGCGTGGACAGCGAGCCGGAACGCGTCGTCGGGGTCGGACCGTGGCAGGGCCCCTGGCCCGAGGACCCGCGGTTCGACCCCGAACTGCTGCGCGAGGGCGACCGCCGCAACGTCGTCGACCGCTACCGCTACTGGTCGAACGCCGCGATCGTCGCCGACCTGGACACCCGCCGCCACCCGCTGCACGTCGCCGTGGAGAACTGGCAGCACGACGCCAACATCGGCTCGGTGGTCCGCACCGCCAACGCCGTGAACGCCGCCGGCGCGCACGTCGTCGGGCACCGGCGCTGGAACCGCCGCGGGGCGATGGTCACCGACCGGTACCTGTCGGTCCACCACCACGCCGACGTCGCCGCGCTCGCGGCGTGGGCCGCCGGGCGGGGCCTGCCGCTGGTCGGCATCGACAACGTCGACGGCTCGGTGCCGCTGGAGACCTACGACCTGCCGCGCGAGTGCGTGCTGCTGTTCGGCCAGGAGGGGCCGGGGCTGACCGAGCAGGCCGTCGCGGCCTGCGTCGACGTGCTGGCCATCGCCCAGTTCGGCTCCACCCGCTCGATCAACGTGGGTGCCGCGGCCGCGGTCGCCATGCACGCCTGGGTCCGCCGGCACGTCTTCGGCCAGCGCCCCTGAGCATCCTGGAGGGTTGGCGGGCACAGCCGCATTGACCCGGCGCGAGCGGCGTCGGTACTCATGCAGGGTGACATTCACCCTCGGCATCGTCGGCGCGGGACAGTTCGCCGGCTCCTTCTCCAAGCTCTTCTCGCTGCACCCCGGGGTCGGTGACATCCACGTCACCGACCTGCTGCCCGAACGGGCCAAGGCCCTCGTCGACGCGCAGGGCCTGGCCGGCACCTTCGACTCGGTCGAGGACGTGCTCTCCTCCGACGTCGACGCGGTCGCCGTGTTCACCCAGCGCTGGACGCACGGCCCGCTCGTCGCGGCGGCCCTCGACGCCGGCAAGCACGTCTACTCGGCCGTGCCGATGGCCATCACGGCCGAGGAGATCGCCGCGATCGTCGACCGGGTCCGCCGCACCGGGCTGACGTACATGATGGGCGAGACGAGCTACTACAACCCGGCGGCCGTCTACGTGCGCCAGCGCCTGGCCGAGCTGGGCCAGGTCTTCTACGCCGAGGGCGACTACGTCCACGACATGGACCTCGGCTTCTACGACGCCTACCGCTACTCCGGCGGCGAGGGGTGGAAGGCCACCGCCAGCTACCCGCCGATGCTCTACCCCACGCACGCGATCGGCGGGGTGCTCGGCGCGCTGCCCACGCACGCCGTCAGCGTCAGCTGCATCGGCACCCCCGACCGCCGCGGGGACGGGGTGTTCGACCGCGCGGTGAGCATGTTCGACAACGACGTCTCCAACGCCACCGCGCTCTTCGAGCTGGCCGACGGCGGGTCGATGCGCACGAACGAGTTCCGCCGGGTGGGCTACCCCTCGCACCTGAAGGAGTCGCGCTTCCGCTTCTTCGGCACCGAGGCGAGCTTCGAGCAGACGGTGAACCAGAGCGTGTGGCAGGACAAGCAGGGGTTCACCGACGTCACCGAGCTGCTCGAGGCGCGGCCCAGCCTGTCCGAGGACGACCCCTCGCTGGCGGGGGTCTCACCCGCGCTGCGGGCCGCGTTCGTCTCCGGCACCGCCCCCGTGCACGACCGCAGCCGGCTGCCGGAGAGCTTCACCGGCGCGCCGAACGGGCACGAGGGCGCCCACCACTTCCTCGTCGACGACTTCGTGCGCGCCGTGCAGACGCGGACGCAGCCGCCGGTCAACGCCTGGGTGGCCGCGCGCTTCACGCTGCCCGGTGTCGTGGCCCACGAGTCGATGCGCCGTGGCGGGGAGCGGTTGCCGATCCCCGACCACGGCGACGCGCCGGCGTGAGCCGGTCCCGCCTCAGGGCAGGACGAGCACCATCCCGACGCGGATCTGCGCGGGGTTGTCGCCGATGAGGGCGCGGTTGGCGTTCCACAGCGCCACGTAGCCGCCGGCCACGCGCTCGTTGACCGCGATGCGGTAGAGGGTCTCGCCGGGTGCCACCACGTGGGTGCGCCCGGCGGGAGCCGGCGCCGGGGCGGAGAAGACGACGGGGACCGGCGCCGGGGCGGGCGCGGGAGCCGGGGCCGGGGCGGGGGCGGGGTGCAGCAGCGCCTGCTCCATGCCGACCGGGTCGGCCGCACCGCGCAGGCCGAGCTTGCGCGAGCACGACGGCCAGGCGCGCCAGCCCTGCTTGGCGAGCACGCGCTCGGCGGTGACGATCTGCTGCTCGCGGGTGGCCAGGTCGGCGCGGGGGGCGAACTGGCCGCCGCCGAAGCCGGTCCAGGTGCGGGAGCTGAACTGCAGCCCGCCGTAGTAGCCGTTGCCGGTGTTGATGCGCCAGTTGCCGCCCGACTCGCACTGGGCGAGGCGGTCCCACTCGGAGACCGGGGCGGCGGACGCACCGCCGGCGGTGCCGATGACGGCGGCACCGGTGGCGGCCGCCGCGGCGGTGGCCAGCAGGGCGCGGCGGACGGGGCGTGCGGACAGAAGGGTGCGACGGATCGCAGACATCGAGACCTCCAACGCCTGCGAGGTGAGCTGTCGGGTTCGGGTCGAAGGTTGTTGACCCGGCCGCGCGGACGCGGCTTCACCCCGAGGACTCCCGGTGCACCGTCGGTGCGCCGTTCGTCCGAGGAACCATGGGTCCCCCGCTCCTGCCCCCTTGATCTGCTACCGGCGCGGTGGGCAGGACTCGGCGTCTCCGCTGCCGTGTCCCTGACGGAGTCGGGGACGGATCGACGGTAACAAGACGGAGGCCTCCCGTACACCACCCGGACGCCCGGACGTGGTGCACGTCACGTCGGGCGCACCGGTGCGTCAGCTGTTGGCGAGCAGCTTGGCGACGGCTTCCTCGATGCGGGGGGTGAAGTCGCCCGCCCGCTCGCCCGGCTGGCCGTGCAGGGGCTCGCCGAACGTCACGGTGATGGGCGGACGGCCCTTGGCGGGCCAGTTCCTGCGCGGCGGCATCGCGTCGAAGGTGCCGCGCAGCGCGATCGGCACGACCGGCACGCCCGCCTCCAGGGCCAGGTAGGCCGCGCCCTTCTTGAAGGGGCGCATCTCGCCGGTGTAGCTGCGACCGCCCTCGGCGAAGATCACCAGGCTCCAGCCGTCGGCCAGCAGGCGCGAGGGCGCGCTCGCGCCCGGCCCGCCGCGCCGGTCCAGCGGGAAGGTGCCGATGACCAGGCCCGAGGGCGCAGAGCGCCACCAGACGTCGAAGAAGTAGTCCGCGGCGGCGGCGACGGCCACGCGGCGGCGCCGCCGCGGCCCGAGCGCCTGCAGGATCACCGGGGCGTCCAGGTGCGAGGAGTGGTTGGCCACCAGCACGGCCGGCCCGCCCAGGCGGTCCAGCACCTCCGCGCCGTGCACCGAGATGGACAGCTCCGCGCGCAGCACCGGCGACAGCAGCGCCCGCTGCAGCACCGAGCGCACGGCCGTCGCCGGGGCCGAGCGCACCCAGTCGTTGCGGTGCACCCGGCGCCCGCCCTTGTCGTCGCCCGGATCGGGAGCCGTCCCGGAACGCCTGCGCCGCAACGGCAGTGCCCGCACGATCCGGTTCGGCCGGGGGAGCCCCATCAACATCGCCATCCTTCGGTCCTCGACACCGGCGGTCAGTGACGGTGAAGAGCGCACGAGGCGCATCCTGCCACGGACGGGGTCAGTCCGTGCCGGCCAGGACCTGCTGCGGCACCCGCAGCCGGCGCGCCGGCGAGGACGCCGCCCAGTCGGCCACCGGCCAGCGCGAGGCGCGCGCCGCCCGGAAGAGCGGCACGTCGGGGGAGACGGCCGTCGGGTTGCCCACCGTCCGCAGCAGCGGCACGTCGGAGTGGGAGTCGGCGTAGGCGTAGCTGGCCGCCAGGTCCGCGCCCTCGACCTCCGCGTAGCGGCGCAGCCACGCCGCCCGCGCCTCGCCGACCAGCGGCGGGGAGGTGAGGAAGCCGCTGGCCCGCCGGTGCCCGGCGGCGTCGCGCTCCTCGTCCAGCTCGGTGCACACCACCTCGTCGAAGAGCCCGGCCAGCGGGCGGGTGACCTGGCGCACGTCCCCGGTCATGAGGACGGTGCGGTGGCCGGCGTCGCGGTGCGCCTGGATGCGCCGCAGCGCGTCGGAGGAGACCTGCTCCAGGAAGCGCGGGGCGAAGACGTCGTCGACGTGGGTCTCCAGGGCGTCGAGGTCCACCCCCGCGTAGCCGCGGAAGAGCGAGCGCAGGAAGCTGCCGCGGTCGCGGCGCTCGGCGGCGATCCAGCCCGGCAGGTGCCGCATGACGCGCCCGAACTCGGCGATGCGGGCGGGGGCGTCCAGCTGCGACAGGCGCAGGCTCAGGTAGGTGTCCACGACCGTGCCCGGCAGCAGCGTGCCCGCGAGGTCGAAGACGGCCAGGACCGGGGCGGCGCCCGGCTCGACCGGCCTGGGCGGGCGCAGCCCGGTGACCTCGGCCTGCTTGCGGCGGCGGCGGATCTCCTCGTACTTGCGCATCTGCGAGGTCACCGACGGGCAGTGCGTCTTCTCGAAGTACTGCGTCCAGTCCACCACGGCGGTGTCGAAGCCGAACAGCTCGACGTCGGCCGGGTCCAGGGAGCGGTGCAGCGCGAGGGTGTTGTCGTCCACCAGGCGCAGCTCGGCCTCGGTGTACGCCTTGTACAGGTCCATGTAGCGCCGGGCGAAGTCCACCTGGCCGCGGGCCTTGTCCAGCTTGCGCGAGGCCGCGCGCGCCCGCTCCGAGCGCGGGGCCAGCGCCAGCGCCCGGTCGCCCAGGCGGGCCAGGCGCTCACCGGTGCGCACCTGCCGCTCGACCTTGTCGACGCCGGGGAAGTCCCACGTCGGCAGCACCTCGGGGGAGGAGTCGAAGGGGTGCTCGGTGAAGTACGCCCGCACGTGCTCGTACAGGTCGCGGAAGGTCGTGGGGTTCCGGTTGCCCGAGGACACGTGGTAGTAGGCCGGCCGGGACAGCGGCGGCGGGGTGGCCGACGCCTTGAGGATCGCGTTGACGACGTGGTCGATCGGCACGATGTCGACCACGGAGTCGGGGGCCGCCGGGAACTCCGTCAGCTCCCCGCGGCCGTAGGCCAGGATGATCGGCTCGGCCATCTTGAAGCCCTCGATCCACCCCGGGTAGGGGTGCTTGAGGGCCGACTCCACGATGCTCGGGCGCAGGATCGTCGTGGGGACCACCGGCGCGGCCAGCTCCTCGACGCAGCGCTCGCCCATCGACTTGGTGAACGTGTAGCAGTCCGTCCAGCCCAGCGTGCGGCCCCGCTCCTTGCCGGCCGCCTTCTGCTGCTCGGCGACCCACTGGCGGCGGCGCTCCTCGGCCGCGGCCGCCACCGTCAGCGGCCCGGCGCGGCCGTGGTCGCGCTCGGCGGCGCGCAGGAAGCGGCGCAGCTGCGCGTCCAGGCGGGAGTCCTCCTCGATCCGCTCCGCCAGCCGCATGCCCGCCGCGGTCTCGGCGCGCCAGTCGACGGTGTGGTCCACGGCCCGCTCGGGCACCGCGCCGCGCCGGCGGCCGCCGACGTAGGCGGTCGAGATGTGCACGTAGTGCACGGGCCGCCCCTGGGCCTCGCTGACGGCCAGCGTGCGCTCCACCAGCTGGCGGGTGCCGATCACGTTGGTCGTGAAGGCGTCCTGGATCAGCGGGTCGAAGGAGACGTCGCCGGCGCAGTGCACGACGACGTCGATGCCCTCCGGCAGCTCCGGGACGGCGGCCAGGTCGCCCTCCAGCGCCTCGACGCGCGTCTTCAGCAGGTCGTCGGCCTCGCCGGCCGCCTGGAAGACCTGCTTGCGCAGCACCGAGCGCAGCCGGTCCTCGCCGCTCTGACCGGGCTTGGGGCGCACCAGGGCGACCACCGAGGTGCCGGGCAGGTCGACGAGCAGCCGCTGCATCAGCGCCTCGCCGATGAAGCCGGTGACCCCGGTCAGCAGGAACCGCTTGCCGTCGAGCTGCTCAGCCAATCGCACCGGGGAATCCTGCCACGACCGCGGGCCCGCCTCGTCACGCCGCCGCCCGCCCGCCGCTCCCGCGCGGCGCCGTGCCGTGTCGCGGCGTGCCCCGGCGGTGACCCTCCGGCATCCTGCGGGGAGTCCCAACCCGCGAGGAGGCGGTCGTGAGAAGGCTGGACATCCGCTCGACCCTGGTCTGGAGCGCCGTCGCGGTCGTCGGCGCGATCGCGTGGACGGTCCTGGCGCTGGCGCGGGGGGAGTCGGTCAACGCGCTGTGGGTCCTCTTCGCCGCGCTCGCCTCCTACGCCATCGCCTACCGCTTCTACGCCCGCTTCATCACCTACCGGGTGCTGCGCGCCGACGACCGGCGGGCCACCCCGGCCGAGCGCCTGGGCAACGGCGTCGACTTCGAGGTCACCGACCGGCGGGTCCTCTTCGGCCACCACTTCGCGGCCATCGCCGGCGCCGGCCCGCTCGTCGGCCCGGTCCTGGCCGCGCAGATGGGCTACCTGCCCGGCACGATCTGGATCGTCGTCGGCGTGGTCTTCGCCGGGGCGGTGCAGGACCTCACCGTGCTCTTCTTCTCGATGCGCCGCGACGGCAAGAGCCTGGGGCAGATGGTCCGCGAGGAGATCGGCCCCGTGGGCGGGGCGGCGGCGCTGGTGGCCGTGTTCGCCATCATGATCATCATCCTGGCGGTGCTCGCGCTCATCGTCGTCAACGCCCTCGCGGACTCCCCGTGGGGCGTCTTCTCCATCGCGCTGACCATCCCCATCGCCCTGTTCATGGGCGTCTACCTGCGCTACCTGCGCCCCGGCAGGGTGCTGGAGACCACCGGGATCGGCGTCGTGCTGCTGCTGGCCGCCATCGTCGGCGGCGGCTACGTGGAGCGCTGGGGGCTGGCCGAGACGCTCACCCTGAGCCCGGAGACCCTCGTCGTGGCGCTCGTCGCCTACGGCTTCGTGGCCTCCGTGCTGCCGGTCTGGCTGCTGCTGACCCCGCGCGACTACCTGTCGACCTTCATGAAGATCGGCGTCATCGCGCTGCTGGCGGTGAGCCTGCTGGTGGCGCGGCCGGTGCTGGCCAACGACGCGGTCACGAGCTTCGCCCGCGAGGGGGACGGCCCGGTCTTCGCGGGCTCGCTGTTCCCGTTCGTCTTCATCACCATCGCCTGCGGCGCGCTCTCGGGCTTCCACGCCCTCATCGCCAGCGGCACGACGCCGAAGATGGTCGCCAAGGAGCGCCAGGTCCGCCTCATCGGCTACGGCGGGATGCTCATGGAGAGCTTCGTCGCGATCAGCGCGCTCATCGCGGCGTCAGTGATCGACCAGAGCCTCTACTACGCGGTCAACTCCCCGGCCGGCGCCACCGGCGGCACCCCCGCCACCGCGGCCGAGTTCGTCAGCGGCCTGGGCTTCGCGACGACGCCCGAGGCCCTGGAGGCGGCGGCCCGCGCGATCGGCGAGGAGAGCGTCGTCTCGCGCACGGGCGGGGCGCCGGCGCTGGCGCTGGGCATCTCCCAGGTCTTCCACACCGCCTTCGGCGGCGGGCTGCAGGCCTTCTGGTACCACTTCGCGATCATGTTCGAGGCGCTGTTCATCCTCACCGCCGTGGACGCGGGCACCCGGGTGGGCCGCTTCATGCTCCAGGACACCGTCGGCAACGTGTGGAAGAGGTTCGGCGACCTGTCGTGGCGGCCCGGCAACGTGATCGCCAGCGCCGTCGTCGTCGCGGCCTGGGGCTACTTCCTCTACGCGGGCGTCACCGACCCCCTGGGCGGCATCAACCAGCTCTTCCCGCTCTTCGGGATCGCCAACCAGCTGCTCGCCGCGATCGCCCTCACCCTGGCCACGACGCTGCTCGTCAAGCACGGCCGCGCCCGCTACGCGTGGGTGACGGGGGTGCCGCTGGCCTGGGACCTGGTGACCACGATGACCGCCAGCTGGCAGAAGGTCTTCTCCGACGAGCCGACCATCGGCTTCTTCGCCCAGCGCGCCCGCTACGCCGACGCGCTCGCGGCCGGGGAGGTCCTGGCGCCGGCCAGGGACGCCGCGCAGATGCAGCAGGTCGTCACCAACTCCACCGTCAACGGCGTCCTGCAGGCGCTGTTCGCGGTGCTCGTGCTCGTCGTCGCCGTCAACGCCGCGGTCGTCGTGGTGCGCGCGCTGCGGGCGGGCTCGCTGCCGACCCGGGAGGTGCCGGCGACGCCGTCGCGGCTCGTGGAGCCCGCGGGGCTGGTCGTGGACGCGGCCGAGCGCACCCGCCTGCGCGAGCTGCGGGCGGAGCTGGAGCGGGCGGGCAGCGGGGTGCGCCCGTGAGGCGGCTGGTGGCGGGGGTGCGCTGGTACCTGCGCGAGATCGGCGGCCGGGCGCGCTGGGAGGCCTACCTGGCCGGGTGCGCCGAGCACGGGCACCCGCCGCTGAGCCGCCGCGACTTCGAGCGCCGGCGGGCCGACGCCCGGGCCGCGACGGTCTCCTCGCGCTGCTGCTGAGGCGGTGGGCCGGGTGCGGTGCCACCGCCGGGAGCGGAGCTGAGACGCAGCTGAGACGGGGTGCTCGACAGGTGCCGACCACCGCGACACGATGCGTGGATGCAGCGCTACCGGGTGACCGTCATCGCGCACCGCCGCTGCCCCGCCGGCACGCGGCCGTGGGCCGGCGGCTCGGGGATCGTCCACCTGGAGACCGTGCGCGCCCAGGACGCCGCGTTCGCCCGGGACCTGGTCCTGCTGCACGTGCACACCGGGTCGGCGCTGCTCAGCGAGGCGCCCGTCGGCGTCGACGCCGTCGTCGTGGAGCGGCTGCGGCGGCTGCGCCGGCCCGTGCGCGAGATCGACTCCCGGCGCCGGCCGGAACCGGCGTGGCGCTCCTGAGCGAGGAGGAGTTCGAGGAGGCCGTCGCCGACGCCCTCGACTCCGTGCCCGAGCAGCTGGCGCGGGCGATGGACAACGTGGTCGTCCTCGTGGAGGACGTCCCGCCCGAGGGGATGCCGCCGGACCTGCTGGGCCTGTACGAGGGGACCCCGCTGACCGAGCGCGGCTCCTGGTGGGCCGCCGGTTCGCTGCCGGACCGCATCACCGTCTTCAGGCGGCCCACGCTCGCGGTCTGCGCGACCCGCGAGGAGGTGGTCGCGGAGGTGCGGATCACCGTCGTGCACGAGATCGCCCACCACTTCGGCATCGACGACGAGCGGCTGCACGAGCTCGGCTGGGCCTGAACCCGTCCCGGCGGGCGTGCGGGGGCGGCGTGCGGAATCGGCGTGCGGAATCGGCGTGCGCGCGGCGGCGTTCCAGCTCCCGTGGACATGGACCTGCTGACCTTCGAGATCGCCCGGAGCGCCTTCGACGACCGCCGCTACACCGACGCCGTCCGCTCGCTGGAACCCCTCGTGGAGCGCCACCCCGACGACCGCTCGCTGCGCGAGCTGCTGGCGCGCTCCTACTTCTCCGCCGCCATGCTCGTCAAGGCCGAGGAGCAGGCGCGGGACCTGGTGCGGCGCAGCCCTTCCGACGCATACGCGCACCTGCTGCTCGCGCGCGCGCTGGAGCGCCAGAGCCGGCACTCCGAGGCGCGCGGGCACCGGGTGATGGCGCACGTGCTCGGCGCGGACGTCTGAGACCCGCCGGCCGCCGGCCGGCGGCTAGATCAGGTCGACCAGGTCGCGGATGCCCTCGACGACGCGGTGGGGGCGGAACGGGAAGCGCTCGACCTGTTCCGCCCTCGTCGAGCCGGTGAGGACGAGGAACGTGCGCAGGCCCGCCTCGATGCCGGCCACGACGTCGGTGTCCATGCGGTCGCCGATCATCGCGGTCGTCTCCGAGTGGGCCTCGATGCGGTTCATCGCCGAGCGGAACATCATCGGGTTCGGCTTGCCGACGAAGTACGGCTCGGCCCCCGTGGCCCGGGTGATGAGCGCGGCCACGGACCCCGTCGCCGGCAGCGAACCCTCCTTGGAGGGTCCGGTGGCGTCGGGGTTCGTGGCGATGAACCGGGCACCGGCCTCCACCAGGCGGATCGCCTTGGTGATGGCCTCGAAGGAGTACGTGCGCGTCTCGCCGAGCACCACGTAGTCCGGGTCGGTGTCGGTCGTGGTGTACCCCGCCTCGTACAGCGCGGTGGTCAGGCCCGACTCGCCGATGACGTACGCGGACCCGCCCGGCATCTGCCGGGCCAGGAAGTCGGCCGTCGCCAGCGCCGAGGTCCAGATGTTCTCCTCGGGCACCTCGATGCCGCTGCGCGAGAGGCGGGCGGCCAGGTCGCGCGGGGTGAAGATCGAGTTGTTCGTCAGCACCAGGAACCGGCGGCTGGAGTCGGCCAGGCGCTGCAGGAACTCCGCGGCCCCGGGCAGGGCGTGCTCCTCGTGGACGAGCACCCCGTCCATGTCGGTCAGCCAGCACTCGATGCCGTTCTCCGCGCTCACCGCGCGTCCTCCAGCCCGGCCAGGACGGCTGCGCTGCCGGAGAGCCCCAGCCGCGTCGCGCCGGCGTCGAGCATCGCCAGCGCGGCCTCGGTGGTGCGGATCCCGCCGCTCGCCTTGATCCCCAGCCGGCCGCCGACGGTGGCGGCCATGACCTGCACGGCGTGGACGGTGGCCCCGCCCGCGGGGTGGAAGCCCGTGGACGTCTTCACGAAGTCCGCGCCCGCCTCCTCCGCCGCCCGGCACACCGCGACCAGGACGTCGTCGGGCAGGGCGGCGGACTCGACGATGACCTTCAGCACGGTGGGCGCGGGGACCGCGGCGCGCACGGCGGCGATGTCCTCGCGCACCGCGTCGACCTCGCCGGCCAGCGCCGCGCCCACGTCGATGACCATGTCGACCTCGTCGGCGCCGGCCTGCACGGCGGCGGCGGCCTCGGCGGCCTTGACGGCGCTGGTGTGCTTGCCGGAGGGGAACCCGCAGACGGTCGCCACCACCAGGCCCTCGCCGGCGACGGGGAGCATCGAGGGGGAGACGCAGACGGCCAGGACGCCCAGCGAGCGCGCCTCGTCGCACAGGGCGGCGACGTCGGCCGCGCTGGCCTCCGGCTTGAGCAGGGTGTGGTCGACGAGCCGGGCCACGGCTGGACGGGTGCGCGGGGCGAGGGGAGCGGTCACGTCGGCGAGTGTGCCAGTGCGGGCGGGCGGGCGCGCCCCTCGGTGGCGGCGTCCCGGCGGGCCGGGAGGCCCGGCGGCGGCGAGGATGTGCGCGTGTGCAGCTCCAGCCCGCGGGCGCAGACCCCCCTCCCCGTCCACCCCTCCTCGGCGCGCCTGGCCCGGCGCTTCCTCGACGAGCACTGGTGCCACGACCACGCCGGCACGGCGCTGGCCGCCGCGCAGGTCGTCGTCAGCGAGCTCGTGACGAACGCCGTGCGCCACGGCGGACCGCCGATCGCGCTGGCGCTCGACTGCGACGCCGGCGACGGCGTGGTGCTCGCGGTCAGCGACGGCGGCCGGCGCCTGCCCGAGCAGGTCGCCGCCCTGCCGGACGCGGTCGGCGGCCGGGGGGTGCACCTGGTGCAGCTGCTCAGCTCCGAGTGGGGGGTGCGCCCGCACGACGGGCGCGGGACCAAGACCGTCTGGTCGCGCGTGCCCCTGGCGCAGCCCTCCGCCCGGCCCTCCGCCTAGCCCTCCGCCCGGCCCTGGCCGGTGGGTGCGCCGGTGCGCTCGGCGGGTGCGGGCGTGTGCTCGGGCGTGTGCTCGGCGGTGTGCTCGGCCATGAGCTGGCGCAGGGCCGCCGGCGGCAGCGCGCGCCGCACGAGGCGGTCGTGCTCGGCGACGAGGACCAGGCTGCAGGTCACCCCGAGGCGCGAGAGCTGCGAGGACACCGTGCGGGAGAGCGGGGCCTGCGGGCCCGAGCGCGACAGCTGCGCGCGCAGCGCCGCCGGGGCGGCCCACCACCACTCCCGCACGGCGGCCGCCTCCCGCGCTGCGGGGGTGGGCGGCTGTGCTGCGGAGAGGTCCATGGGGCGAACTGTCCGGCATCGCGGAGCGCCGCGCCCACCGATCACCCGATCGGGGGCCCGGACGGGGGGTGCGCCGCGACGCGGTCGGTGGTGACGGTGAAGCCGGCGGCCCGCAGGCGCGCGCCCAGCAGCGGGCCGATGCCGGTGGCCGGCGTCAGCACGCCCGCCGCGGCGGGCAGCCGGTCCTCGTCGAGGGCCAGCGCCAGCGCGCTCTGCCCGAGCATGACCGACGTCGCGGCGTACCCGGGGTCGCCGGCGGCCGAGACCACGGTGCGCCAGCCCGAGCCGTCCAGCGCCCGCGCCCGCAGCACGGTCGCGAACCGGCCCGTGCGGCGGGTGCGCTCCGAGGGCCCGGAGCCGGGGCCGGGCAGCAGGCGGTCCAGCAGCGGCCGCACGGCCGGCACGCCCAGCGCCCGGGACAGCCCGGCCAGGGCTCCGGTGACCGCGTGCGCCTCCGCGGCGGCGGCGGGCCCCGAGAAGGTGAGCACCTCGCGGTAGCGCAGCGGCCCGTGGGCGTGCCCGCGCAGCGCGTTGCTGCGCCGCACGACGCGCGTGTTGAACGGCGCCATGACGAAGGGCGCGCTCCAGCGCCCGTCGGGCAGCCGGGCCGGTGGCGGCAGGTCCGGCTGGGGGCCGAGGTCGGGTTCGGCGGCGCGGTCGGGGCTGAGCGAGTAGGGGTCGGCCAGCAGCGCGCGGGCGGCCGGGTCGCCGTGCGCGGTGTCGTGCTGCAGCCGCAGCGAGTCCAGCGTGCCGCCGCTGACCCCGCCGCGCAGCGAGGAGACCTCCAGGACCGCCTCGGCGAGCGGGCCGGCGCGCTCGGCGGTCAGCAGCACCGCCAGGTCCGAGGGCACCGAGTCGAAGCCGCAGGAGTGCACGATGCGCGCGCCCGTGGCGCCGGCGAGCTCGTGGCAGGTGTCGATGCTGCGGCGCACGAAGAGGACCTCGCCGGTGAGGTCGGCGCAGTGGGTGCCCTCCTGCGCGCACGCCCGCACCAGCGGCAGCCCGTGGCGCAGGTAGGGGCCGACGGTGGAGACGACGACCCGGGTGGAGGCGGCGAGCTCGCGCAGCGCTGCCGGGTCGGCCGCGTCGGCCACGAGCAGCGGCCAGCCGGCGGCGGCGGGGCCCAGGCCGTCGCGGACCCGGGCCAGCCGCTCGCGGGAGCGTCCCGCGAGCGCCGCGCGGAAGCCGGCGGGGGCGTGCGCGGCCAGGTGCGCGGCGACCAGGCGCCCGACGAAGCCGCTGGCGCCGAACACGACGACGTCGAGGTCCCTGCGGGCGTCCCTGCTCACGCGTGGAGCCTAGGCGCGCGAGCGCGGGGCCGCCCGGGCGCGCCCGCGCCGGGCCTCAGGGGCGGGCGACCGCGCCCACCGGGGGCAGGCCGGGCGCCACGAGCCGGTCCCGGCCGCCCTCCTTGGCCGCGTACAGCGCGGCGTCGGCGCGGCGCAGCAGGCTCGCGCCGTCCTCGGCGCGGTCCCAGCGGGCCACCCCGATCGAGCAGGACTGCCCGTCGGGCACGGCGGCGCGCAGCGCGTCCAGCCGCCGCACGGCGCGCGCCGGGTCGTCCTCGACGAGCAGGGCGACGAACTCCTCCCCGCCCCAGCGGGCCAGGAAGCCGCCGGGCCCGAGGGCCTGCGCCCACGCCGCCGCGGCGGCCTTGAGCAGCTCGTCGCCGGCCTGGTGCCCGCGGCCGTCGTTGTAGGCCTTAAAGCGGTCCAGGTCCACCAGCGCGGCGTACAGGTCGGCCTCGCCCAGCGCGCGGCAGGTGCGGACCAGCTCGTGGTCGAGGGTGCGGCGGTTGGCCAGGCCCGTCAGCGGGTCGGTGCGCGCCAGCGCCTCCAGCCGGGCCGACTGCGCGCGCAGCCGCTGCAGCAGGTCCCAGATGCGGGCGACGACCATCCCGACGAGGGCGATCGACCCGGCCGCGAGCAGCGCCACGGGGACCTGGTGCCCCGCCAGCGACGCGCCCACGAGCACGCCGGAGGGCAGCACCGCCGCGACGCCGAGCAGCAGCAGCCGCCAGGCGGTCAGGCCCCCGGCCGCCTCGGGGGTGTCCACCCGGCCCCACGGGCGCACCGAGGCGGCGGCGGCGACGGAGTACGAGCCGTAGCAGACCAGCCAGAGGGCGTTCACCCAGCGCGGGTAGGTGGCCTCGCCGAGCGTCAGCTGCTGCACGTTGGTGAACAGGTCCGCGGTGATCGTGCACAGGCAGCCGGTGACGAGCAGCCAGAAGGCCGGGGGACGGCTGCCGGGCCCGGTGACCAGGCGGGCGACGAGGAAGACGAGCAGCAGGTCGCAGACGGGGTAGGCCGAGCTGACGGCGCGCGCGAACGGCGACTGCGAGGCGTCCGAGGCCATCGGCAGCACGACGAAGACGCCGAAGAGCGTGGCCGCGCTCAGCGAGACGATGCCCGCGTCGAGCAGGCTGCCGCGGTAGCGGTGGGTGGCGCGCCGGCGGTTGAGCTCCAGCAGCCCGACGGCGAGCGGCACGTAGGCGAGGCAGTAGCAGAGGTCCGCGGCGGTGGGGAAGGCGTCGGTGCCGCGCACGGCCTGGACCGCGAACAGCGTCTCCCCGACGAGGAAGGTCGTGTTGCCCGCCAGCAGCCACAGCCACGGCTGGCGGTGCCCGCGCGGCACCCGCGCGACGGCCAGCGCCATCGCGGCCGTGAGCACCAGCACCGCCACGGGGTAGCTCAGCGTGCCGACGGTGGACGACGGCTCGGGCACGCTCGCCGCGACGACGGTCAGCACGACGACGACGGCTGTCCACGTCGTCGGGCGGATCGGCTCGCGGGTGGTGGTCACGGGGAGTCCATCGGCGGCGACGGGCCGTGGGCGCAGCCGCCGTCCGGGCGATGTCGGGGCCGGCGGTTAGGCTCTGCGCGTGGTGAGCATCCCTGTCCTGAAGCCCCGGACGACCCCGGCAGCCGACGCCGACGGCGCGAGCCGCACGACCCGGCGCCTCACCGGCTGGGGGCGCACGGCGCCGACGGCGGCCACCGTCCTGCGGACCGCGGACCTCGACGTCATCGCCGAGGCCGTGCGCACCGCCGGCCCGCGCGGGGTCATCGCGCGCGGCCTGGGGCGCTCCTACGGCGACCCGGCGCAGAACGCCGGCGGCCTCGTGGTGGACATGACGGCGCTGGACCGCATCCACGACGTCGACGTCGACGCCGCGGTCGCCGACGTGGACGCCGGGTGCTCGCTGGACAAGCTGCTGCGCGCCGTCGTCCCGCACGGGCTGTGGGTGCCGGTGCTGCCGGGCACCCGGCAGGTGACCGTCGGCGGCGCCATCGGCGCCGACATCCACGGCGGCAACCACCACACCCAGGGCACCTTCACCCGGCACGTGCTGTCGATGGACCTGCTGACCGCCGACGGGCAGGTCCGCACGCTCACCCCCGACGGCCCGGACCGCGAGCTGTTCCTGGCGACGACCGGCGGCATGGGCCTGACCGGCATCGTGCTGCGCGCGAAGATCCGCCTGGACCGGGTGGAGACCTCCTACTTCATCGCCGACGTCGAGCAGACGCCCGACTTCGACGACATGCTCGAGCGGCTGCAGAAGAACGACGAGAACTACACGTACTCCAAGACGTGGTTCGACTCGGTGACCAAGGGCGAGCACATGGGGCGCGGCTTCCTGCTGCGCGGGTCCTCGGCGAAGCTGGAGGACCTGCCGCCGGAGCTGCGCAAGGACCCGCTGAAGTTCGACGCCCCGCAGCTGGCGCGCTTCCCCGACCTGTTCCCCTCGGGGATGCTGAACCGGCTGTCGGCCAAGGCGCTCAACGAGTTCTACTACCGCAAGTCGAAGACCAAGTCCGGTATGGTGCAGAACATCACGCAGTTCTACCACCTGCTCGACCTGTTCGCGGACTGGAACCGGGCCTACGGTCCCGACGGCTTCCTGCAGTACCAGTTCGTCGTGCCGTTCGAGCGCACGGACCTGCTGAGGTCGAGCATGGAGGCCATCGTGGACTCCGGGCACATCTCGGCGCTGAACGTCCTCAAGCGCTTCGGCGACGCCAACGACGCCCCGCTGTCCTTCCCCACGCGCGGCTGGACGCTCGCGGTGGACCTGCCGGTCAAGAAGGGCCTGGGCCAGCTGTGCGACCTGCTCGACGAGATGGTCCTGGACGCCGGGGGACGGCTGTACCTGGCCAAGGACTCGCGCACGACGGCCGACCGCTTCGCGCGCATGTACCCGCAGCTGCCGGCCTGGCGGAAGGTGCGCGACGCCGTCGACCCCGAGCGCAAGTTCGCCTCCGACCAGTCCCGGCGCCTCGAGCTCGTCGCCGGCTGACCCTCCAGGCGCCCCGGCGCCGTGCCGATGCCTGTCCCGGACCGGGAACCGGGACGGGGGTGGGGCGGTGAGCGCGACCGTGGTCGCCGGCGCCTCCCTCGCCGACCTGCTGGACGGCCTGGACGACCTCGTCGGCTCCGACCCGGCCGCGGCGGTCGAGCGCACCCGGCTGCTGCAGCGGCGCGCCGAGGAGCTCGGCAGCGCCCGCGCGGCCGCCGCCGCCCTCGTGTGGCGGGCGGACGCCGAGCAGCGCCGGGGCGACGCCGCCGGCGCCGCGGCGCTGGTCACCCGCGCCCGCGAGAGCGGTCAGCTGACCGGCGAGGCCCTCGTGCGCGCCTGCTGGGTGCTCTCGCGGGTCTTCACCGACCTCGGGGACCGCCCCACGGCGCTCGAGCACGGCCTGGACGCCGTCGCCGCCTCCGACGAGCGCGTGCCCCGCCGCCTGCGCACCCGCGTGCTCATCAAGGTCGCGGACCTGCTCGACGAGCTCGGCGCGGCCGACGACGCCCGCAGCTGGTACGCCCGTGCGGAGGACCTGGCCGCCGGCGACGCCCAGCTGCACCTGCTCGTGGTCAACAACCGCGCCTACAGCGCGCTGGAGGCCGGCGACGCCGCGGCGGCCGAGCGCGAGTGCCGCCTGATGCAGGAGCTCAGCGAGCAGTACCAGCGGCCCCTCAACGCCAGCGCGCTGGACACCGTGGCCCGCGTCCACCTGCTGGCCGGCGACCCCGAGCGGGCGGTGCGGGTGGCGCAGGAGGCCGTGGACGCGGCGGCGCACATGGACGCCAAGCTGCACGACGACCTGCCGGAGTACCTGCTGACGCTGGCCGCGGCGCAGCGCCACCTCGGCGAGCCGCTCACCGCGGCCGGGACGCTGCAGCGCGCCCGCGACGCCTGCGGCACCGACGGCTGGGGCGGCTTCCGCGCGCGCACCCTCGCCGAGGAGGCGGAGGTGCTGGCCGCGCTGGGCGACTACCGGGGGGCCTTCGAGGCCCACAAGGCGTTCCACGCCGCGGACAAGGAGACGCTCTCGGCCCAGCGCGAGGCCCAGGCCCGGGCCCGGCAGGCGCTGTTCGAGACCGAGGTCGCCCGCGAGGAGGCGGCGCGCTACCGCGAGCAGGCCCGGCGCGACCCGCTGACGGGCCTGCGCAACCGGCTGTTCGTCGACGAGCGGCTGCCCGCGCTCCTGGGGCGCTTCCGCTCCGGCCCCCGCACCCTGGCCACCGCGCTGGTGGACCTGGACCACTTCAAGGCCGTCAACGACACCTACTCCCACGAGGTGGGCGACGAGGTGCTGCGCGTGGTGGCCGGTCTGCTGGAGGAGGCGCTCGCGCTCGTGCCGGGCGAGGAGTCCTTCGCCGCCCGCCTCGGCGGCGAGGAGTTCCTCCTCGTGCTGTGCACCGGCGACCTGCCCGCCGCGCTGGCGGTGGTGGAGGGCCTGCGCCGCGCGGTCGAGGAGCACGACTGGTCCGCGATCACCCCCGGCCGGGGCGTCACCCTGAGCGCGGGCGTCGCGGCGGCCTCGGTGGACAGCACCAGGACCTCGCTGCTGGCGCGTGCCGACGCCCGCCTCTACGAGGCCAAGGCGGCCGGGCGCAACCGGGTGGTGGGCGGGGGCGGGGGCGCGGCGGACGAGGCCGCCGGGCCGCGCCCGACCGCCTGAGCGCTCAGCGCATCGCGACGGCGGTGCCGGTGACGACGATCCCGCCCTCGGCGGGGACGTCCACCACCAGCAGCCCCGGGCGCCCCACGTGGCGGCCCTGGTGGACCAGCACCCGCGCCGGGGGGACCACGGCGCCGGTCGCGCGCAGGTAGCCGCCGAGGGCGGCGGCGGCCGAGCCGGTCGCGGGGTCCTCGCTGATCGGGCCCACGGGGAAGACGTTGCGGGTCTCGAACTCGGCCGGTCCCCGCCGGTGCGCCAGCGCGATGGTCGCGGGCCAGCCCTGGGCGTCGATGAGGCGGCGGGCGGCGGCCGGGTCGAAGGTGAAGGCGTCGAAGGCGGCCGCCTCGCGCACGAAGAGCAGCGGGTGCGGGTTGCCCGCGGAGGCGGTGCGCGGCGGCAGCGCCTCGTCGAGGTCGTCGCGGGCCAGGCCCAGCAGGTCCAGGACGGCGTCCACGACCTCGGGCGCCAGCGGGTCCACGCGCGGCTCGACGCTGGTGAACGAGGCCGTCGCCCGGCCGCCGGCGAGGGCGGTGTCGATCGCCACCGGACCGACGGGGGTGTCGAAGGCGAAGGGGCCCGCACCCCGCCGCTCGGCGAGCGCGACGGCCGTCGCGACGGTGGCGTGCCCGCAGAACGGCACCTCGGCGTGCGGGGAGAAGTAGCGCAGCGCGAACCGGCGGGGCTCGTCCTCGCGCCCGCCGCCGACGACGAAGGCGGTCTCGGCGAAGCCCACCTCCGCCGCGACGGCGAGCATCTGCTCGTCAGCGGCCCCGCCGGCGTCGAGGACGACACCGGCGGGGTTCCCGCCGTCGGGGTGGTCGGTGAAGGCGGCGTAGCGCAGGACGTCCACGAGCGCGGACCCTACCGGGACGCCCCGTCCCGGCGCCGGGGGTTTCAGCCCTTGAGCGCACCGGCGGCGATGTTGGCGATGAAGTGCCGGGCGCCGATGAGGAAGATGCCGATGAGCGGCAGGACGCTCACCACGGCCCCGGCCATGATCATGCCGTAGTCGGTGGTGTAGACGGAGTTCAGCTGGGCCAGCGCCGTCTGCAGCGTCTGCTCGCCGGGGTCGACGAGCACGACCAGCGGCCAGATGTAGTCGTTCCAGGCGGTGACGAAGGTGAAGATGCCCAGGAACGCCAGCCCACCGCGCAGCATCGGGATCGCGATCGACCACCAGGTGCGGAAGAACCCGGCACCGTCGACCGTGGCGGACTCGACCAGCTCGTCCGGGATGGACGCCTGGGCGAACTGGCGCAGCAGGAAGATGCCGAAGGCGTTGGCGGCGCCCGGCACGACGAGCGCCTGCAGTTCGCCCATCCAGCCCAGCTCGGACATGAGCACGAAGCTCGGCACCAGCGACAGGTTGCCCGGGACGAGGAAGGTGGCCAGCAGGACCGCGAAGAGCACGTTGCGGCCGGGGAAGCGGTACTTGGCGAAGGCGAAGGCCGCCAGCGAGTCCAGCAGCACCACGGCCAGCGCCAGCGAGGCGGAGACGATGAACGAGTTGAGCAGCGCGCTCAGCAGGTCGACGTCGGCCACGACGTTGCGCAGGTTCTCCAGCAGGTGGGTGCCGGGGACCAGCCGCGGGGGGTAGTCGAAGATCTGCGCCGTCGTGCTCGTCGACATGACCAGCAGCCAGTAGAACGGGAACAGCGAAAGCGCGACGCCGAGCAGGATGCAGCCGTGGGTGACCAGGCGGCCCAGCACCCAGCGGCCGCTGCGGCGCGGGCGCTGCACGGGGGCCGGGCGCGGCTGCCGGGCGCCGGCGGGGGTGTGGACGAGTTCCGGTGCGCTCACCGCGCTGCCCTCCTGGTGCGGCGGGAGGCGGCCGGGAGCGCGTCGCGGTCCCGCAGCAGCCGCCAGTTGATGACGGCGAAGACCGCGGCGATGGCGAAGAGCGCCCACGCGATGGCCGAGCCGTACCCGAAGTCCAGCTGGGTGAAGGACTGGTCGTACTGGTAGAGGACGATCGTCATGCCGGCCTCGTCGACCCCGCCGACGGTGCCGTTGCCGTTGGCCGCGCCGAAGAGGACCTGCGGTTCGGTGAACAGCCCCAGGCCGCCGATGGTGGAGGTGATGACGGTGAAGAGGATGACCGGGCGCAGCATGGGGATCGTCACCGAGAAGAACGTCCGCCAGAAGCCCGCGCCGTCGACCTTCGCCGCGTCGTAGACCTCGCTGGGCACCGACTGCAGCGCCGCCAGGTAGAGGATCGCGTTGTAGCCGGTCCAGCGCCAGACCACCATGGCCGCGATCGTGATCTTGACGCCCCACTCGGTGGACAGCCACGCGTAGGTGGGCAGTCCGATCGCGGTGAGGGCGGAGTTCACGATGCCGAAGCTGTCGGAGAAGATCGAGCCGAAGACGATGGCCATCGCGACCATGCTCGTGACGTTGGGCACGAAGAAGGCGACCCGGTAGAAGCCCTTGAAGCGGATGTTCTGGTGCAGCAGGAAGGCCAGGACCAGCGCCGTGAAGAGCATCGGCACCGTCGAGATCACCCAGATGACCAGCGTGTTGCCCACGGCGTTCCAGAACCGGGAGTCCTGCAGCAGGTAGGCGTACTGCTGCAGGCCGACGAACCGCATCTCGCCGATGCCGTCCCAGTCGGTGAAGGACAGGTAGACGGAGAAGGCGATGGGGAAGAGGCCGAAGACGAGGAACAGCACGTAGAAGGGGGAGACGGCGAGGTACTGCGGCCACCAGGACCGCACCCCCCGGCGTGCCGCGGCGACGCCCTGCGGGGTGCGCCGGCCCGGCGGCGTCCCCGTCGTCGTCGTGCGCAGGGTGAGGGCCATCAGATCACGCCTCGCTTCCGCAGCAGCTTGTCGATGACGTCGACCGCGTCCTGCCAGGCGGCGTCGGGGTCCTTGCCGGCGGACTCCACGACCCGCAGCTGGTCGCGGAAGGCGCCGATCTGGTTCTCGTAGGTGGAGATGAACGTCGTGGGGACGTTCGCCGCGGCGTCGCTGAAGAACGCCAGCGGGTCCTGCTCGCCGAAGAAGCCGGTGGTGTCCTCCATGCCGGAGGTGAAGGCGGCCGGCGCCGACGGGAACAGCTGCACCTCGGTGTAGGAGCGCGCCTGGTTCTCCGGCAGGGTCAGCCAGCGGGCGAACGCGAACGCGGCCTCGGGGTCCTTGCAGTCCTTGGGCAGCGCCAGGAACGAGCCGCCGCTGTTGCCGGGGTCGCCGGGCTGGCGGGCCAGCCGCCACTGCCCGGCCGTCTGCGGCGCGGTGTCGGAGAGGACCTTCATCCACCACGCGCCCTCGATGTGGCCGGCGAGCTTGCCGCTGTTCCAGGCGGCGTTCTGCTCGTTCTCGACCTGCAGGTTGAGGCTGGCGCCCGCCTGCACCGCCGCGACGGCGGTGTCCCAGGCCGCGCGGACGGCCGAGCCGTCCTCGTGGAACAGCGGCCGGTCCTCGGCGTCGAAGAAGCGCTCGGGGGAGGCGTTGAGGTACTGGTTGAACACCATGACGGCGTTGCCGATGAGGGCGACGTCGCTGCTCCGGCGCAGCTCGCGGCCCAGCTCGATCCAGTCCGGCCAGTCGCGGACGGCCGCCGACACCTCCTCGGGCGCCGACGGCAGCCCGGCCGCGGCCAGCAGGTCCGCGCGGTAGAAGAACCCGGTCGGCCCGGTGTCCATGGGCCAGAAGAGGAAGCGGCCGGACGGGGTGCGGCCCAGGTCCCACTTCCACCCGTAGTAGTCGCCGCGGTGCTGCTGGGCGCCGAGCTCGTCGAGGTCGAGGAACTGGTCCTCGCTGGGGAAGTACAGCGCGGCGTTGGAGTTCACGGCCGTGATGTCGGGGATGTACGCCTGCGCGGCGAACCCCGTCCGCAGCTTGGTGTCGAACGCGCCGCCGAGGACGTCGGCGCGCAGGCGCCGTCCCGTGCCGGGGATCTGCTGCGCGGCGGTCTCCAGCAGGCTGGGGGCGATCGAGCGGTTCCAGTACCACAGGACCAGCTCGTCCGGGTCGCTGGAGATGGAGGTGCCCGAACCGCAGCCCGCGAGCAGGCCCGCGGCGGCTCCCGCCTGCAGCACGCGCCGGCGCGAGGGCGTGCGCGAGGGGGTGCCGGGCGGGGCGTGCGAGCTGCGCGTACCGGGGAATGGCGACAGTGACATCCGGCCGACCCACTCTCTTCGTCGAGATCCAGGTGCGAGCGCCGTGAGCGCTCACGGCTTCCTGGGACGGTGCCACCGGGGTCGGAGGCTGTCAAGGACGGTGCGCCCCCTCGCCGCCCCCGCCGCCGTCTGGGAGAGTCCCCGCACGGACGAGCGGGTGGAGGGCGCGGTGACGGCCGAGCAGCACGGGACGGGCACGGGCCGGCGGCCACGGCGGCCCGCGCACGGCGCGGCGACCATCGAGGACGTCGCGCAGGCGGCGGGCGTGTCCCGGCAGACGGTGACCCGGGCCATGAACGACATGCCCGGCATCAGCGCGGTGACCAAGGAGCGCGTGCTGCGCGCCGCCAAGGACCTGCACTACCGCCCGTCCCGGTTCGGCCGCGGCCTGGCGCGCGCCGCCCACGACACGCTGGGCCTGGTGGTCTCCGACCTGACCAACCCGTACTACCCCGAGTTCGCCGCCGCGACGGTGCGGTACGCGGGGCGCCTGGGCTGGAACGTCGTCCTCGTCGACACCGTGCACGCCCCCGACCCCGGGCTGGTCCTGGCCGACCTGGCCCACCAGGTGGACGCCGTCGTCGGCTACGTGGGCCGGCGCGAGGTGTGGGCGGACGCCCTCGCCGGCATGCCCGTCGTCAGCGTCGACCCGCCCGCGGACGGCGGCACGCCGGCGGGCACCGCGACCGTCGCGCTGGACCCCGGGCCCGCCCTGCACGACGCCGCGCGGCACCTGCTGGCCTCCGGCACCCGCACGGTCGCCGTCCTCGACGGGAGCCGGTGCGCCCCGACGGACCGGGCGCAGCTGATCGAGCAGGTGCTCACCGCGGCGGGGCTGCGGGTGGAGGTGCTGCCCGCCGGCGGGCAGGACGTGGTCGCCGGGCGCACGGCGACCGCGCGCCTGGTCGCCGACGGCCTGCCGGACGCCGTCGTCGGCTGGAACGACATCGTGGCCGTCGGGGCGCTGTCGGTGCTGCACGAGGCGGGGGTGGCGGTGCCCGGGCGCGTGCGGGTGCTGGGCATCGACGGCCTCACCCTGGGCACCTTCGTCACCCCGCAGCTGTCCACGCTGGCCGTGGACATGGCCGGGGTGGCCCGGGCGGCCGTGGACCTCGCCCTGCAGGCGCTGGACCCGGCCGGCGGCGGACCCGGGCACCGGCGCGTGCGGCACGACTTCCTCGCCCGCGGCTCCAGCTGACCGTCCCCGCCCGGTGCTCCGTTCGGGTGCCCCCGGGGCGCCGCGGCGTACAGGTGGCGCCCGGACGCGCCGACGATCCAGGCATGTCTGGACCCGTGCCGTCCGGCGGGAGTGGGGGCCTCGCCGCGCAGGCCCCCGCCGCACCGCCGTTCTCGGCGGGCCCCTTCGTCGCCATGGTCGTCGACGAGGTCACCGACTACCAGCGCGGCATCCTGCGCGGGGTGGAGGACGAGCTCGCCGACACCGGCACTCCGGTGCTGGTGACCGTCAACCACCCCCGCACCGGCCAGGACGAGGACTTCCTCGTCCGGCTGCTGGAGCGGGGCCGCGTCGCCGCCCTCGTCGTCACCGCCGTGCAGTACCACCAGCTCGGCCAGGTCCTGTGCAGCCGCGCGCTCGCGCTGGGCGTGCCGGTCGTCACCATCTCGCGGCGCTCGCCGGGGACGGCGAACGTCGACGCGGACAACGCCGGCGCCGTGCGCGAGCTCATGGCCCACCTGATCGACGAGTGCGGCGCGCGCCGGCCCGCGCTGCTGCGCGGCGTGCACGACAGCCCCGACTCCGCGGTGCGCGAGCAGGCCTTCCGCGCGGCCCTGGCCGAGCGCGGGATGGAGGTCGACGAGGACCTCGTCCTCGACGGCTCCTACCACCGCGAGGCCGCCCACCGCGCCGTCACCGCCCTGCTGGCGCGCCGCCGCGACCTCGACGCCGTCGTCGCGGCGAACGACGCCATGGCGCACGGCGCCCTCGACGCGCTGCGCATGGCGGGCCTGTCGGTGCCCGGCGACGTGCTCGTGACCGGGTTCGACGACCTGCCCGAGTCCCGCGAGGGCGGCCTGTCGCTGACGACGGTCGACCCCGGCCTGCACGAGCAGGGGCGCGCCGCGGTGCGCGCGCTGCGCGCCCAGGCCACCGGCACCGGCGGCACCGAGGACGTGCGGGTGCCCGCCGTCGTGGTGCGCCGCGGTTCGACCCGGCGCGGGGCGGCGCCCGTCGCGCTGCCCGCGGGCGGCGAGCGCGGCGCGGTGGCCCGGCTCGACCAGGACCACCTGCTGGAGATCACCCGGGCCTTCGCGGGGTGCTCCTCGCTCGAGGAGCTCGTCGACGAGCTGGCGGCGCACGTGCCGCGGCTGGGGGTGCGCAGCTGCTTCCTGGTGCTGCTGGAGGAGCGCGAGGACGCGGCGCCGGCGGCCCGGGTCGCCCTGGCCTACGCCCGGGGCGCGGTGAGCACGGGCTCCGCGGTCTTCGGCAACGACGAGCTGCTGCCCCCCGAGCAGCTCGCGCTGCTCGGGCGCCGGGCCGTGATCCGCACCCTGGCGGCCGGCCCGCGCCAGCACGGCTACCTGCTGCTCGAACCGGGCGCCGGCGACCGCAGCCGGATGCTGGACCTGCTGCAGGTCGACCTCACCCGTGCGCTGGACGCGCTGGCCCGCGAGCGGCGCCTGCAGGAGCACGCCGTGGAGCTGGAGCGCGTCGTGGCGCTGCGCACCCGCCAGCTCGAGCAGGAGGTCGCGGTGCGGCGCGAGGCGGAGTCCCGGCTGCGGCGGGCCAACGCCGAGCTGGAGCGCATCGCCATGCGCGACCCGCTGACCGGCCTGGCCAACCGCCGCGCGCTGGACGCCGCGCTCGCCGAGCGCTGGGAGCGGGCCGCGCGCGGCGACGACCCGCTGGGCCTGGTGATCTGCGACGTGGACCACTTCAAGGGCTACAACGACCGCTACGGGCACCCGGCCGGTGACGAGTGCCTGCGCGCCGTGGCGACGGCCCTGGCCGCGGTCGCCGTGCGGCCCGGCGACGTCAGCGCCCGCCACGGCGGCGAGGAGTTCGCGGTGCTGCTGCCGGCCACCGACGAGCGCGGCACCGCGCACGTGGCGCGGCTGCTGCTGGCCGGCGTGCGCGCCCTGGGCATCGAGCACGCCGGGTCCCCCCGCGCCAGCGTCTCCGTGAGCGCGGGCTGGGCGGTGGCCCGCCCGGCGCGGGGCGGGACGGTGCAGGACCTCGTGGACGCCGCCGACCGCGCGCTCTACGAGGCCAAGCTCACCGGCCGCGACCGCGCCGTCGGCGCCGAGGCGGTCGGGGTCGGGGTCGGGGATGCCGTGGAGGTCGCCCGGCCCGCCCGCTGACGCCGCGCGGGGCCCACGGGGCGCGCTCAGGCGCGGACGGTGGACTCGCGCACGACGAGGCGGGTGGGCAGGGTCGTGGTCCCCGGCGAGGGCTGACCGGCGACCGCGGCCAGCAGCAGCTCCCCGGCGCGGCGGCCCAGCGCCTCCAGGCCCAGGGCGACCGTCGTCAGCGGAGGGCGGGAGGCGAGCGCGATGACGTCCCAGTCGTCGAAGCCGACGACCGCGACGTCCTCGGGCACGCGCCGGCCGGCGTCGCGCAGCCCGTCGCAGACGCCGCGGGCGATCTGGTCGCTGCCGCACGTGACGGCGTCGACGTCGGGGTGGCGGCGCAGCAGCAGGTCGGCGGCCAGCCGGCCCCAGCGCTCGCTCCACTCCCCGTGCAGGGCCGGCCCGAGGAGGGCGTCCCCGGCCTGCGCCTCGGCGGCCGCCCGGCGCACCTGGGCGGCGTGGTGGTCCTCGGGGCCGGTCACGTGCGCGACCCGCCGCCGGCCGAGGTCGAGCACGTGCCGCACGGCGGCGGCGGCACCGCCCGCCTGGTCGACGGTCAGCGAGGTGTCGGCCGGGTCCTGGGAGGGGGTGAAGGCGTAGACGACCGGCACGTGCGCCGGTGCGCCCACGGGCGGGCGCGGTTCGGTGCGCCGGCCGGTGACGATGATCCCGTCCACGCGCCGCGACAGCAGCGTGCGCAGGTAGTGCTGCTCGCGCACCGGGTCGTCGCGGCTGTCGCACAGCAGCACGCTCATCTCCCCGGCGCCCAGGGCGTTCTCCGCGCCGAGCATGACGGGGATGGAGAAGCGGCCGAAGCTGTCGGTGGTGATCAGGCCCACGGTGTAGCTGCGGCCGGAGGACAGCCCGCGGCCCAGGGAGTCCGGGGTGAAGCCCAGCTGCTCGGCGGCCCGGCGCACCCGCTCGCGCGTCTCCGCGCGCAGCTGGCCGGTCCCGTTGAGCGCCTTGGAGGCCGTGCCGGGGGCGACGCCCGCGAGCGCGGCCACGTCCACGATCCGCGCCGGAACGACGCTTTCCGTCACAGGGCACCTCCTGACCTGGTGGTCCGCAGCACGATACAGGCCTCACCGCAAGCCTTGACGACGTCACCGGGCGGGCCTACGGTCGAGCGCAGAAAACGTGTTCCGCCGTTTCCGACGTCTCGATGGAGAGCTCATGACGACCACGACGGCCCCCACCGCGCCCAGCGCGCCCGCCGCCCCCACCGCGGCGGCCGCCGTCGCCCTGCGCCCGGTCCCGCTGCGCTCGGCCCGCATCACCGGCGGCTTCTGGGCCGAGCGGCAGGGCGCCAACCGGCGCCAGGCCCTGCGCGCCGGCCACGAGAAGCTGGAGAGCGCGGGCAACCTGCAGAACCTGCGCATCGCCGCCGGGCAGGCGCAGGGCGAGGTGCGCGGCCCGATCTTCATGGACTCCGACGTCTACAAGTGGCTGGAGGCCGCCGGCTGGGAGCACGGGCGCGAACCCGACGAGGAGCTGCTCGGCTGGATCCGCGAGGTCACCGCCGTCGTCGCCGCCGCCCAGGCCGAGGACGGCTACCTGGACTCCGTGCAGCAGGTGCGCGGGAAGGGCGAGCGCTACGTCGACCTGCCCTGGAGCCACGAGCACTACTGCGCGGGCCACCTGTTCCAGGCCGCCGTCGCCGTGCACCGCGGCACCGGCGAGACCGGGCTGCTCGACGTCGCGGTCAGGCTCGCCGACCACCTCGTGGCCACCTTCGGGCCGGGGAAGGTCGAGGAGGTCGACGGCCACCCGGTCGTCGAGATGGGCCTGGTGGAGCTGTTCCGCGAGACCGGCACCCGGGCCTACCTGGACCTGGCCCGCTGGTTCGTCGACGCCCGCGGCCACGGGATCATCGAGCGCCTGCACGGCAAGCAGCCCACGTACTTCTCCGACCGCGTCCCGGTGCGCGAGCAGACCAGCCCCGAGGGCCACGCCGTGCGCGCGGTGTACCTGACGGCCGGCGCCGCCGACGTCGCCGCCGAGACCTCCGACGCGGACCTGCTGGCGGCGCTGGTGCGCCAGTGGGAGGGCATGCTCGCCTCCAAGACCTACGTCACCGGCGGCATCGGCTCGCGCTGGGACTGGGAGCAGTTCGGCGACCACCACGAGCTGAGCCCGGACCGGGCCTACGCCGAGACGTGCGCGGCCATCGGCAGCGTGCAGTGGACCTGGCGCCTGCTGCTGGCGACGGGGGAGTCCCGCTACGCCGACCTCGTCGAGCGCACCCTCTACAACGCCTTCCTGCCCGGCGTCTCGCTGGCCGGCACCGAGTACTTCTACGTCAACGCCCTGCAGCTGCGGCACGGCGCGCACGCCGAGGAGGAGCGCAGCGTCGCCCACGGCCGCCGCCCCTGGTTCGACTGCGCCTGCTGCCCGCCGAACATCATGCGGACGCTCTCCAGCCTCGACGCCTACCTCGCCACGAGCTCGGAGGCGGGGATCCAGCTGCACCAGTACGCCACCGGGACGGTCGAGGCGGACGGCGCCGCGCTGTCGGTGACCACCGACTACCCGTGGGACGGCGCGGTGCGCATCGAGGTCACCGACCCGGGCGCCGGCGAGTGGGAGCTCGCCCTGCGCGTGCCCGGCTGGGCCGAGGGCGCCGTCGCCGACGTCGCCGGCGAGCGGCTCGACGCCCCCGCCGGGGAGTACCTGCGGGTGCGGCGCACCTGGGCGGCCGGTGACGTCGTCGAGCTGACGCTGCCGATGACCGTGCGCGTCGTGGAGGCCGACCCCCGCGTCGACGCCGTCCGCGGCTGCGTCGTCGTCGAGCGCGGCCCGCTCGTCTACGCCCTCGAGCAGGCCGACCTGCCCGAGGGCCTCGTCGCCGACGACGTGCGGGTGCGCGTGGCGGAGGTCCGCGGCGCGCAGGCCGAGCACCGGCCGGACCTGCTCGCGGGCGTCACCGTCCTGCAGCTGCCGGTGCACCGGGCGCTGCAGGCGGGCACCGTGCCGCTGTACCGCCCGGCCGGCGACGAGCCCGCCCTGCAGGCCGAGGAGGAGGGCCTGCTCGTGCCCGCCGTCCCCTACTACGCCTGGGCCAACCGCGAGCTGGGCGCCATGCGGGTCTGGTTGCCGCGCGCCTGAGCGCTCGCGGCCGAACCTGGAGGAGAAGAGCGATGGAGCTTTCCCGCAGGAACGCGCTCGGGGTGGGCGGGCTGGCGGCGCTGGGTGCGCTGCTGCCCGCCTGCGCCTCGAGCCTGCCCGAGGCCGACGTGAGCGCCGCCGGCTTCGGCGAGGACGCGAGCGGCACGGTGCGGCTGTGGTGCCGCGCCGCCACCGTCACCGGCGTGCGCCAGGTCGTCGACGCGTTCAACGCCTCGCAGTCCGACGTCGTCGTCGAGGTGACCCCCGTGCTGGACGCGCAGTACGTCACCAAGCTGGCCACGGCGATCCGCGGCGGCAACGTGCCGGACATCGTGGACATCGACGACATCAACTCGATGCTGTTCATCTACCGCGACTCGTTCACCGACCTCACCCCGCTCGTGCAGCAGCTCGGCTTCGCCGACCGGCTCAACCCCGGTCAGCTCGGGCTGGCCACGCGCGACGGGCGCCACTACGGCGTCCCCTACATCGCCGACAACTCGGCGCTGTTCTACAACACCGAGCTGTTCGAGCGGGTCGGCATCGACCCCCTCCAGGCCACGCAGGACGTCGAGGGGATGCTGGAGGCGGCCCGGGCGATCGGCGGCCTCGACGAGCAGACCTACGGCTGGACGATCGAGGGGAACTCCCCGGGCATCCTCGGCTTCGTGGTCCAGCCGCACGTCTGGGCCGCCGGCGAGCGCAACATCGTCGGCGAGGTCGGCTCCCAGCGCGGGGACGTCGCCGGCAACGACGCGGTGCGCCGGACGTTCGAGTTCTACCAGACCATGTGGGAGGAGGAGCTCCTGCCGCAGGGCAACTTCTCCGGTGACGGCGCCCGCTGGGGCGCGGACTTCAGGGAGGGCCGGGTGGGCATGATCCCCGCGAACTACTCCGTGGCGGTGCTCTCCGCCGACCCCGAGATGCAGGCCAGGACCGGCGTGGTGCTGCTGCCCGGCCCCGACGGCGGCCGGGCCACCTTCGCCGGCGGGGACAACCTCTGCATCCCGCGCGGCGCACCGAACGCCTCCGGGGCGTGGAAGTTCGCCAAGTTCGCCCTCGACCTCCCCCAGCAGGCGAACCTGCCGGCCGGCGGGTACATCCCCGTGCGCTCGGACGCGGCGACCGAGGAGTACCGCGAGCGGTTCCCCCTGGCGGTGGCACCGCTGGAGGGCATCGAGGGTGCGTACGCGCCCACGACGCTGGCCTACAACCTGCTGTTCAACCAGGCGGACTCCCCGTGGGGCGTCGCCTTCCGCAGAGCCGTGTTCGACGGTGACCTCGACGGGGCGCTGGAGCAGGGCCAGCGGGACTTCGACCGCATCCTCGAGCAGGCGCAGCTGTGAGCGCGCTCGCGGACCGCGCCGCCTCGCGCAGCACCCGCCCGTCCCGCAGCGGCCGCCCCGCCGCGAGGTCCGGTACCGGCGGCAACGCGCTGACCCACCCCACCCGCACCGGCGTGCTGCTCGTGCTGCCGGCGCTGGCCTTCGTCGTCGTCTTCGTCCTCGCACCGCTGGTCTTCGCGGTCTACATGTCGCTGACGAACTGGCCGCTCATCGGCTCCTACGACTTCATCGGGGTGGCCAACTACGTCGCCGTGGCCAGCGACCCGGTGTTCTGGAAGTCGGTGGGGTACACCGTCCTCTACACCGCGATCATCACCCTGCCGATCCTCGTGGTCGGCTACGTGCTCGCGCTCGTGGTGCGCTCCAACCGGCGCGGCTCCACGCTGTTCCGGACGATCTTCTTCCTGCCCTACGTCATCGGGCTGACCACGCTCAGCTTCCTGCTCGTCCTGGAGGCGCAGCCCAGCTCGGGGGCGGTGAACATCGTCCTGCGCTGGCTGGGCATCACCGACGGCACGACCGCGTGGCTGGTCGACGGCCCGCTGGCCACCGGACTGATCATCGTCATGATCGTCTGGGCCGTCTCCGGCCTGACGATGGTGCTGCTCATGGGCGGCATGCAGGGGATCCCCCGCGACGTCTACGAGTCGGCCGAGATGGACGGCGCCGGCTGGTGGCAGCGCGAGCGCAGCATCACCGTCCCCCTGCTCCGCCGCACGATCGCGATGAGCCTGGTCATCTCCGTCATCGGCTCGCTGCTGGCCTTCACGCAGTTCTACGTGCTCACCCGCGGCGGACCGGGCACCGACACCCAGACCGTCGTCATGTACGTCTACCAGCGCGGGTTCGTGCAGCTGCAGCTCGGTGCCGCGTCCGCCCTGTCGATCGTGCTCGTGGTCGTCATCGGCCTCGTCACCGCCGCCCAGTTCCGCCTGCTGCGCGAGAAGGACTGAGGAGCCCACCGTGTCCACCACCGTGCCCACCGAGCTCGCCACCGCCCCCGCCAGCGCGCCGCAGCGGCGCGCGCGCCCGCCGCGAGGCGCAGACCGCGCCCGCGCCGAGAGCCGCACCAAGACCACCATGTACGTCGTCGGCGGCGTCCTGGCGTCGCTGGTCTTCCTCGTCCCGCTGCTCTGGTCGGTCCTGCGCTCCTTCCAGTCCAACGACGCCATCGTGTCCACCACGCCCACCTGGTCGGCGCTGACGCAGTTCAGCTTCGAGAACTTCACGGCGCTGTTCACCGGCGACGCCCAGATCGCCCGGGCCGTCGGCAACAGCCTCGTCGTCTCGATCGCGACGGCGCTGCTGACGGCCTTCCTGGCCACCCTGGCCGGTTACGGGTTCGGCCGGTTCGGGTTCCGGGGCCGGAACGTCCTGTTCGGCCTGGTCGTGGTCACGATGATGGTCCCCTTCCAGGCGATCATCACGCCGCTGTACCTGCAGATGAACGCCATGGGCCTGACCGACTCCAGGCTCGGGCTGGTGCTCTTCTACTCCACGGTCAACCTGCCGTTCGGCGTGTTCGTCATGCGCAACGCCTTCGAGTCGATCCCCGCGGAGATCGAGGACTCCGCGCACGTGGACGGCGCGGGGACGATGCGCACGCTCACCTCGGTGCTGCGCCCGATGCTCGTGCCGGGCATCGCCACCAGCGCGCTGTACGCCTTCCTGGCGTCCTGGACGGAGTTCCTCGGGGCGCTGACGTTCCTCACCGACGACCGCAAGTACACCCTCCCGCTGTCGCTGGTGAACCTGCAGTCCGGCGCCTACGGGTCGGTGAACTTCGGCTACCTCGTCGCCGGCGCGGTCGTCGCGATGATCCCGTGCGTGATCCTCTACGTCGCGCTGCAGCGCTTCTACGTGGCGGGGCTCGCCTCGGGGGCGGTGAAGGGCTGAGCGGGCGGCCGGGCACCGGCGCGGTCCCCGGCGCGTGCGCGGGCGCCGCGCCGGGAACCGGTCTACGGTGGTGCGGCCGTCCCCCAGCGAAGGAGCTCGTGGTCCCGTGCTTTCCCTCCTCGACCGGCAGCGCACCGTCGCGCCGCCGGGTTTCAACCGGTGGCTCGTCCCGCCCGCCGCCCTCGCGGTGCACCTGTGCATCGGGCAGGTGTACGCCACGAGCGTCTACAAGACCGCCCTCGTCCAGCACTTCGAGGTCAGCCAGACCGCGATCGGCATCGTGTTCTCCATCGCGATCGTCATGCTGGGCCTGTCCGCCGCCGTCTGCGGCACCTGGGTCGACCGCAGCGGCCCGCGCAAGGCCATGGCGGCCTCCGCCGCGTGCTGGGTGACCGGTTTCCTCGTCGGCGCGCTCGGCATCGCGACCGGGCAGCTGTGGCTGCTGTACCTCGGTTACGGCGTCATCGGCGGCATCGGCCTGGGGATCGGGTACATCTCGCCCGTCTCCACCCTCATCAAGTGGTTCCCGGACCGGCCGGGGCTGGCCACCGGGATGGCCATCATGGGCTTCGGCGGCGGCGCGCTCATCGCGAGCCCGCTCTCGACGCGGCTGCTGTCCGCCTACGACCCCGGCTACGACTCCTCCGTGACCGGCAGCGCGCCCGCGGGGTCCGCCGTCGCGCTGCTGTTCGTCACCTTCGCGGTGCTGCACGCCCTGTTCATGGCGTACGGCGCGGCGACGATCCGGGTGCCCGCCGACGGCTGGCGCCCGGACGGCTTCGACCCGGCCTCCCTCAAGCAGAAGGCGCTGGTGACGACCGCGAGCGTCTCGGCGCGCAACGCGATCCGCACCCCGCAGTTCTACCTGCTGTGGATCGTCCTGTTCTGCAACGTGACCGCGGGGATCGGGATCCTGGAGCAGGCCTCGCCGATGATCCAGGACTTCTTCCGCGACGGGGGCGGCGTCTCGACGGTGTCCGTGGCCGCGGCCGGCGGCTTCGTCGGCCTGCTGTCGATGGCGAACATGGCCGGGCGCTTCGTGTGGTCCTCGACCTCGGACGTCATCGGCCGCAAGCCGATCTACATGGTCTACCTCGGCGTCGGGCTGGTGACGTACCTGCTGCTGGCCCTCTTCGGCCAGGTCGGCACGGCCCTGTTCGTGCTGTTCGCCGCCGTGATCCTCTCCTTCTACGGCGGTGGCTTCGCCACGGTCCCGGCCTACCTGCGCGACCTGTTCGGGACCTTCCAGGTCGGGGCGATCCACGGCCGGCTGCTCACCGCGTGGTCGGCGGCCGGGGTCGCCGGCCCGCTCATCGTCAACGGCTTCCTCGACGCCCAGGGGGACCCGGGCACCCTCACCGCCGAGGCCTACCGGCCGGCGCTGCTGACGATGGTCGCCGTGCTCGCCGTCGGGTTCGTCGCGAACCTGCTGGTGCGGCCGGTGGCCTCGCGCTTCCACGAACCCGTGACGACGAGCGAGCGGAGCCCGCGGTGAACGCGCAGGAGCGAGGGGGGTCCGCGGCGAACGCGCGCGGACGCGTGGTCCTGGGGTGGGCGCTGGTCGGCGTCCCGCTGGCCTACGGGGTCGTGGAGACCCTGGTCCGGGCCTCCCGGCTCTTCACCGGCTGAGGCCCCGCGGGGAGCAGCGCCTCAGACCAGCTCGTCGAGCAGCGGGAGGGCGGCCGCCGTGGAGCGGACGTCCTCCCACGCTCGCGCCAGCAGCGGCACGGCGCGCTCCAGCGCGTCGGGACCGGCGCCGAACGGCAGCCGCAGGTAGCGCTCGAAGGCGCCGTCGACGCCGAAGCGGGGCCCGGCCGTCACCCGCACCCCGTGCCGGCGGGCGGCCAGCGCCATCGCGCTGGAGACCGGCCGGCCCAGGTTCACCCACGCGGTCAGCCCGCCGGGCACCACCGGCAGCTCCCACTCCGGCAGCTGCTCGGCCAGGGCCGCCAGCAGCGCGTCCCGCCCGGCCCGCAGCTGCCCGCGCCGCCGCGCCAGCACCTCGTCCAGGTGGGGCAGCGCGGCGGCGGTGACGAGCTGGTCCAGGACCGGCGTGCCCAGCTCCCACGGGGCCCGGTGCGCGGCGAGCCGGCGCACCAGGGCCGCGTCGGCGCGCACCCAGCCGATGCGCAGCCCGCCCCACAGGCTCTTGCTCGCCGAGCCGACGTGCACGACGTCCGCGGGGAAGGGCGCCGGGACGACGGCGCCGGCGCCCTGGTCGGCGGGCAGCTCCTCGATGGGCAGGTCGTTGGTCGTCTCGTCGACCACGAGCGTCGTCCCGCACCGGCGGGCCAGCTCGCACACCCGGGCCCGCAGCGCGGCCGGCATCACCGCACCGGTCGGGTTGTGGAAGCCGGGCATGAGGTAGCCCAGCGCGGGGCGGGTGCGGGCGAAGGCCTCCTCCAGCGCCTCGGCGTCCCAGCCGCCCGGGGAGGTGGCGGTGGTCGCGGCGACGGGCACGGCGACGGGCCGCCCCCCGGCGCCGCGCACGGCCTCCAGCGCGTGCGGGTAGCCCGGCGACTCCACGAGGACCCGGTCGCCCGGCGTCGTCAGCGTGCGCAGCAGCAGCCCCACGGCGTGCTGGGCGCCCAGCGTCACGAGCACCTGGTCGGGACGGGTCGCCAGCCCGCGGCGGGTGTAGCGCTCGGCGACGGCCGCGCGCAGCGCGCCCACCCCCAGCAGCTCGTAGCCGGGGCCCTCCAGGTGGGTCGGCAGCTCCTCCAGCGCGCCGCGGGCCGCGGCCAGGACGTGCTCCGCCGACCCCGGCAGCGCCGCGCGCGTGAGGTCCACCAGCAGCGGTGCGCCCGCGCGCCGCTGCGAGGGAGCGGCCGCCCCGGCGGTGTCGGCGTCCGGGCCCTCCGGCAGCCGCAGGACGCTGCCGGAGCCGCGCACGCTGCGCAGGTAGCCCGCGGTGCGCAGGTGGGCGTACGCGGAGGCGACGGTCGTGCGGCTCACCCCGAGCGCCTCGGCCAGCTCGCGCTCGGCGGGCAGCCGGGTGCCGGCGGCGACCCGGCCGTCGACGAGCTGCAGCAGGACGCGGTCGGCGAGGGCCCGGAAGGCGGGGCGCTGGCCCCGCCACTGCCCCAGCAACTGGGTGAGGGAGGCGGCGCTGATCGACGGCACCAGGCCACCCTAGGCGGATTGGCACTTCCCGTCAGCCGCTGAGAGGAGTCCAATCGGAGGTGTGAGCAGTCCAGTCGTGCAGCTGCGGCCCACCCCGGCCCGCCTCCTCCGCCTCCTCGCCGGTCTCGTCCTCTACGGGGTCGCCGAGGGGCTCATGGTCCTCGCGGCCGTCGGGGTGGGGCCGTGGACCGTGCTGGCCCAGGGGCTGGCCCTCGCCACCGGGACCGGCGTCGGCTGGGTGACCAACCTCGTCGGGCTCGGCGTGCTGCTGCTGTGGATCCCGCTGCGCCAGCGCCCCGGCCTCGGCACCGTCCTCAACGTCGCCCTCGTGGGGACGGTCATCGAGGCGACGGTCGACCTGCTGCCCGCTCCGGACGCCCTGGCGCTGCGGATCCCGCTGTTCGCCGCCGGGCTGGTGCTGCTCGCCGTCGCCAGCGGCACCTACATCGGCGCGGGCCTGGGCCCCGGCCCCCGCGACGGGCTCATGACCGGCCTGCACGCGCGCACCGGCCGGCCGATCTGGGTGGTGCGCTGCGCCATCGAGCTGAGCGTCCTGGCCGCCGGCTGGGCGCTCGGCGGGGACGTCGGCGCCGGCACCGTCGCCTTCGCGCTCGGGATCGGGCCGCTCGTGGGCCTGTTCCTGCCGCTGCTGGCGCCCGCGCGCGCGGTAGCGTCCGGGGCGTGCCCCACTTCGTCGCCCGCTACGAGTACACCTCCGACACCGCTGCCCGGGACGAGGTGCGCCCCGTCCACCGCGAGTGGCTCGCCTCGCTCGGCGACACGCTGATCCTGTCCGGGCCGACCGACGCCGGCGGTGCGGTGCTGGTCTTCGAGGCCGCCGACGCCGCGAGCGTGGAGGCGCTGCTGGACGCCGACCCCTTCGTCACCGACGGCCGCGTCGTCGCCGCCCGCTCCGTCGTCGGCTGGACCGTCGTGCTCGGACGGCTGGCGAGCGCGTTGTGAGCTGAGCCGGGAGCATGCCGCCATGGCCACCAGCGCTGCTCCCGCCGCCCGCGTCACGGTCTTCGCGCCCTCGCCGGTCTTGCGCGTGCTCGTCGAGCCGACGACGGCCGGCCACCCGGAGATCCACCTGCACCCCGGCGGTCAGGGCGCCTGGGTGGCGCGCATGGCGGCCCGGCTCGGCGTGGAGGTGGCGCTGTGCCTGCCGGTCGGCGGCGAGGCCGGCACCGCGGTGCTGGCGCTGCTGCGCGAGGAGGGCATCGTCCCCGTCCCGGTGACGACGGCCGGGCCCACCGCGACGGTCGTGCTGGACCACCGCGGCTCCGCCGACAGCCCCGACGCCGAGGAGGGCGACCGGGTGGCGGCCTCCACCTCCACCCTGACCCGCCACGAGCTGGACGACCTGTTCACCGTGACGATCGCCGACTGCCTGGGCTCGGCCGTCCTCGTGCTGACCGGTCCCGAGCACGAGGACGTGCTGCCCGCCTCGACGTTCACCCGGCTGGCCGCCGACGCCCGCGCCCAGGGCGTGCTCGTGGTCGCCGACCTGTCCGGCGCCGAGCTGGAGGCGGCCCTGGCCGGCGGCGTCGACCTGCTCAAGGTCGCCCACGACGAGCTGCCCGGCGGGGCGGGTGGCTCCGGCGGGGACGGGACCGACGAGGTCGAGGCCGGGGACGTGCCCGAGGTGCTGCGCCGGGCGCGCGCCCTGCAGGAGCGCGGCGCCCGCCACGTCCTCGTCACCCGCTCCGACCTGCCGCCGCTGCTGCTGACCGACGACGGGCGCACCAGCGAGCTGAGCGCCCCGCGCTTCTCCGCCGTGCAGTTCCGCGGAGCCGGCGACGCCGTCAGCGGAGCCGTCGCCGCCGGCCTGGCCCGCGGCGACGACGTCCTGGCCGCGGTGCGCACCGCCGCGGCCGCCGGTGCGCTCAACGTGACCCGCCAGGGCTACGGCACCGGCCACCCCGAGGCCGTGGAGGCCGTCGCGCGGCGCGTGCAGGTGCGCGAACCCGCTGCCGGCGGGTGAACCCGGCGGTCCCTCCGCTTCCCCGGGAACCGGAGGGAACCGGAGGGAACCGGAGGGACCCGGGGGGAAACCGGTCGCGTTGCGGTTCGGCGCGGAGTGCCTACCGTGGGAAGCAGGTCGAGATCACGGCCACCCAGCGCCGGGCCGCCGCGTCCGGCCCGTCCGTGAGGAGTCGCGATGAGCAACACCAGGACGTCCACCTCGTCCCGCCTGTCCGTCAGCCGTTCCCCGGTCAGCCTCACGGCCATGGTCGTGGGCGTGGCCTTCATCCTCGTCGGCATCATGGGGTTCATCCCGGGCATCACCACCGACTACGGCTCCATGGCCGGAGCCGGCCACGAGTCGATGGCCATGCTGCTGGGCATCTTCCAGGTCTCCGTCCTGCACAACGTCCTGCACCTGGGTCTCGGCGTGCTGGGTGTCCTCATGGCCCGCCGTCCCGCCGCGGCCCGCACCTACCTGCTCGTGGGCGGCGCCGCCTACCTGGTCCTGTGGGTCTACGGGCTGGTCACCTCCGACACCAGCACCGCCAACTTCGTCCCGCTCAACAGCGCCGACGACTGGCTGCACCTGGTCCTGGGCCTGGGCATGATCCTGCTCGGCCTGGTCATGCCGCGCCGGACCACGCACGCCACCGCGCAGGGCATCCACAACCCCACCGCCGGCGGCGACATGCAGTGAGACGCGCATCGGCGTTCCGCCGAGTCCCGGGCGAGGCCCCCGGTGACGGCTCCGGCCGTCACCGGGGGCCTCGCTCGTGCCGGTGACCCGGCAGGTGGGCCCGCTCGCCGTCGTGGTCGAAGATCGTCAGCAGTTCCACGGGCCCCTCGTGCGCCTCGACGGCGTGCGGGGTCATCGTGGAGAACTCGGCCGCCTGGCCCGCGCGCACGAGGATCGTGCGCTCGCCCAGCCGCAGCCGCACGGTCCCGCTGAGCACCGTGAACCACTCGTAGCCCGGGTGCACCCGCGGCTCCTCCACGACGCGCTCGGGCGTGATGCGCATCTTGGCGATCGTCACACCGCGGCGGTCGCGCTCGCGCGAGAGCAGCCACAGGGTCAGGCCGGTGCTGCGCTGCGGCTCGGGGCGGATGACGACGTCGTCGTCGCCCTCGGGCTGGACGAGCTGGTCGAGCGTGGTGCCCAGCGCCGCGGCGATCGGCACCAGCTGGTCGAGGGCGATGCGCCGGTGCCCCGTCTCGATCCGGCTGATCGTCGACGCCGACAGGTAGCAGCGGGCGGCGAGCGCGTCGAGCGTCCAGCCCCGCGCCAGGCGCAGGCCGCGGATGCGCTGGCGGACGACGTCGTCGAGCACTTCTTGCGTCATGCGCAAGATGGTATGCCTCTGGCGAATCGGGTGCCTACCGTGGAGGCATGACGCCGACCCACCCCCACCCGCACCCCCACCCCCACCCGCACCCGCACGCGCACCCGCACGCGCACCCGCACGGCCCGCAGCACGGCCGCCCCGGCCACGGGCCCGCGCCCGAGCACGACACCGGCCTCGCCGAGCTGCTCGACCTCGACGCCGCGCTCGGCGCCCCGGTGCTCGCGGCGGCCCTCGACGCCGCGTCCGCCGCGCTCGGCACCGACCCCCGCAGCGCCGTCGACCTCGGCGCCGGCACGGGCACCGGCACCCTCGCGCTGGCCACCCGCTTCCCCGGCGCGCGGGTGCACGCCCTCGACGCCTCGCCCGCCATGCTCGAACGGCTGGGCGCCGCGGCGGCGCGGGCGGGGGTCGCCGACCGCGTGCGCACGCACCCTGCCGACCTCGACGGCGACTGGCCCGCCGTCCTGCCGGGCGCCGCCGACCTCGCGTGGGCCGCGCTCTCCCTGCACCACGTCAGCGACCCCGGGCGGGTGCTGCGCCAGGCGCTCGGCGCGCTGCGCCCCGGCGGCGTGCTCGTCGTCGTCGAGATGACCGGAGCGGGCACCCGCGAGCCCGGCGACCTCGGCACCGGCCGCGCCGGTCTCGGAGCGCGCCTGACCGGCGCGCTCGCCGCGCACGGGTACCCCGTCACCGCCGAGTGGACGGCGGCGCTCACCGCGGCCGGGTTCGCCCCGGTCCAGCGCCTCGAGAGCGCGTTCACCGCCTCGGCCCGCACGGACGAGGGCGCCCGCTACCTCGCGCTGCAGCTGGCCCGGGAGCGGGCCCGGGTGGCCGAGGACCTGCCCGCCGACGACCTCGCCGCGCTCGACGCCGCCGTCGCGGCGCTGCGGGAGGGGACCTCGCCGCTCACCCTCACCTCCGTCCGCGCCGTCTGGACCGCCGTCCGGCCACCCGCCGACGAGCGCCCCGACGAGCGCGGGGCCGACGAGCGCGGAGCCGGCCGGTGAGCGCCGCGCTGCAGGCCGAGGTCGTCGTGGTCGGGGGCGGTGCCGCCGGCCTGGCGGCCGCCGTCGCGCTGGCCCGCTCGCGCCGCGAGGTCGTCGTCGTCGACGCCGGGCAGCCGCGCAACGCCCCGGCCGACGGCGCGCACAACCTGCTCGGCCAGGAGGGGATCGCGCCCCTGGAGCTGCTCGCCCGCGGTCGCGCCGAGGCGCGGGCCTACGGCGTGCGGGTCGTGGACGGGCTCGTCACCGGCGCCTCCGGCACCCTCGACGACTTCGCGCTCGAGGTGGACGGCGGGGCGCTGCACGTGCGCGCCCGCCGCGTCGTCCTCGCCACCGGGCTCGTGGACGAGCTGCCCGAGCTGCCCGGCGTGCGGGAGGCGTGGGGCCGCAGCGTCCTGCACTGCCCGTTCTGCCACGGCTGGGAGGTGCGCGGCCAGCGCATCGCCGTCCTGGGCCGCGACGAGCGGGCGCTGCACCAGGTGCTGCTGTTCCGCCGGCTCAGCGACGACGTCACGCTCTTCCTGCACGAGGCCCCCGAACCGGACGAGGAGCAGTGGGAGCAGCTCGCGGCGCTGGGGGTCTCCGTGGTCACCCCGCGGGTCGAGCGCCTGGTGGTGGAGGGCGCGCAGGTGCGGGCGGTCGAGCTGGAGGGCGGACGGGCCTTCGCGGTGGACGCCGTCGTCGTCGCGCCGCGGTTCGCGGCGCGCACCGGGGTGTACGAGGCGCTGGGGGGCCGGCCGGCGCCGACGCCGCTCGGCGTGCGGATCGAGGCCGACGAGCGCGGGGCCACCGCGGTGCCCGGTGTCCGGGTCGCGGGCAACGCCGCTGAGCTGACGGCGATGGTCGCCGCCTCCACCGCCTCCGGGGTGCAGGTGGGCGCCGCGGTGCACGGCGAGCTCGCCGCCGCCGACCTCGCGCGGGCCGTGCGGGAGCGGCGCGCGCCGTTCCCGGCGGCGGTGGAGGCGCGGGTGAGCGCGCTGGTGCCGGGGGACCGGCGCCACGGGCTGTGACGAGAGCCCCCCGCGCGGCGGCGCCCGCCCCTACGATCACGACCGTGGACGCTCCGGGGGACACCGCCGCGCACGAGGGGGCCGTGCGCGCCTTCGCCGCCGCCGCGGACTGGTTCGTGGCCACCACCGCGCTGGTGGGCGGGCGCTGGGAGGAGCCGGGGCTCGGGGAGTGGGACGTGCGCGCCCTCGTGGGGCACACCAGCCGCAGCCTGAGCACCGTCGAGAGCTACCTGGCCGCTCCCGCCGGGGCCGTGGAGGTCGCCACCACCGCCGGCTACTACCGCGCCACGAGCGCGCTGGCCGCCGGGCCCGGCGTCGCCCAGCGCGGGCGCGACGCCGGGGCGGCGCTGGGCGCGGACCCGGCGGCGGCCGTCGCGCAGCTCGCGGCGCGCGTCGTGCCGCTGGTCGCCGCCCGCAGCGGCGAGGAGCTGCTGACGACGGTGGTGGGCGGGATGCGGCTGCGCGACTACCTGCCGACGCGCACCTTCGAGCTCGTCGTCCACACCGCCGACCTCGCGAGCGCGCTGGGCGAGCCCGCCGAACCACCGGCGCCCGCGGCCGCCGCCGCCCTGGAGCTCGTCGCGGCGCTCGCGCTGGACACCGGCCGCGCCGGGCGGCTGCTGCTCGCCGCGACCGGGCGCACGCTGCCGGGCCTGACCGTGCTCTGAGCCCGGCACGGGCGGTGCCCGCCGCGGTGAGGCAGCTCACCCCCGGCGGCCGAGCCGGCGCGCGCCGAGCACCCTCCCGGCGGCGGCACACTGAACGGGTGACCCTGATCGACGACACCCGCGCGCAGGCCACCGCGGCCGGCCCGGCGGGACCCGCGGACCTGATCGCCCGCCTGGAGGCCGCGCTCGGCACCGGCCCCGCCGACGGGGTGGTGGACGCCTCCAGCCGCCGCCGCGCCGAGTACACCACCGACGCCTCGAACTACCGCGTCGTGCCGCAGGTCGTCGTCTTCCCCCGCACCCTCGAGGACGTCGAGGCCGTCTGGGCGGTCTGCCGCGAGCTCGGGGTGCCCTTCACCTCCCGCGGCGCGGGCACCTCGGTGGCCGGCAACGCCATCGGCTCCGGCGTCGTCCTGGACTTCTCCCGCCACCTGAACCGGGTGCTGGAGATCGACCCCGAGGGCATGAGCGCGCTCGTCGAGCCCGGGGTGGTCCTCGACGACCTGCAGCGGCAGGCCACCCCGCACGGGCTGCGCTTCGGCCCGGACCCCTCCACCCACGCCCGCTGCACCGTCGGCGGCATGATCGGCAACGACGCCTGCGGTTCGCACGCCCTGGCCTACGGGCGCACCTCGCACAACGTGCTCGCCCTGGAGGTCCTCGACGGGCAGGGCCGGCGGTACTGGACCGACGCCCCGCCCGCGGAGCTGCTGGAGGAGCTGCGGGCCGTCGCCTCCCGGCACCTGGGGCTGATCCGCACGACGTTCGGCACCTTCGGCCGCCAGGTCTCCGGGTACGCCCTGGAGCACCTGCTGCCCGAGACCGGCGGGCCCACCGGCACCGCGCTGGCCCGGCTGCTCACCGGTTCCGAGGGCACGCTCGCCACGATCCTGCGCGCCCGCGTGCGGCTGGTGCGCCAGTCGCCGTCCACGACGTTCGTCGTCCTGGGCTACGCCTCCATGCACGAGGCCGCCGACGCCACCCCCGCCCTGCTGGAGCACGCCCCGCTGGCCGTGGAGGGCATCGACCGCCGCCTCGCCGACGCCGTCGTGCGCCGCGGCGGCTCGGTCGAGGGCCTGCCCACCGGCAACGGCTGGCTGTTCGTGGAGATGGGCGGGGAGAGCCCCGAGGAGTCCCTGGCCGCCGCCCGCGCGATGGTCGCCGACTCCCGCGCGCTGGACTCCGTCGTCATCCCCACCGCCGCCGAGGCGCGCGCCCTGTGGCGCATCCGCGAGGACGGCGCCGGCCTGGCCGGGCGCTCCCCCGAGGGCCAGCCCGCCTGGCCCGGCTGGGAGGACGCCGCCGTGCCGCCGCAGCGGCTGGGGGAGTACCTGCGCGAGTTCGACGCGCTCATGGCCTCCCACGGCGTCGACGGCCTGGCCTACGGGCACTTCGGCGACGGCTGCATCCACGTGCGCATCGACTTCCCGCTCTACGAGGACGGCGGCGGTGCCCGCGCCCGCGCCTTCCTCGAGGACGCCGCCCGCCTCGTGGCCCGCCACGGCGGGTCGCTGTCCGGCGAGCACGGCGACGGCCGCGCCCGCGGCGGCCTGCTGCCCCTGATGTACGACGCCGAGGCCATCGCCGCGTTCGAGGCCGTCAAGCGCGCCTTCGACCCCGCCGACCTGCTCAACCCCGGTGTCATCGTGCGCCCCGCCGCCGTCGACGCCGACCTGCGCGTTCCCGCGGCCCGGCCCGCGCACGCGCTCGGGATGCCGCTGAAGTTCGCCTACTCCAAGGACGAGGGCGACCTGACGCGCGCCGTGCACCGCTGCGTCGGCGTCGGCAAGTGCCGCGCGGACTCCGGCGGCGTCATGTGCCCCAGCTACCTGGCCACCGGCGACGAGAAGGACTCCACCCGCGGGCGCGCCCGGCTGCTGCAGGAGATGGCCAACGGCACCCTCGTCACCGACGGCTGGCGCTCCCAGGAGGTCAAGGACGTCCTCGACCTGTGCCTGTCCTGCAAGGGCTGCACGGTCGACTGCCCCGCCGGTGTCGACATGCCGACCTACAAGGCGGAGTTCCTCGACAAGTTCTACGCCGGCCGGTTGCGCCCGACCAACCACTACCTGCTCGGCTGGCTGCCGCGCTGGGCGCGGCTGGCCACGCTGCACCGGCTGGAGACCAGGCTCGTCAACGCCCTCACCGCCGTGCCGGCGCTGGCCCGGCTGGCCCGCGCCGTCGGCGGGGTCGACCAGAACCGGCCGCTGCCCGCGTTCGCCGAGCAGACCTTCCGGGCCTGGTTCCGCGAGCGCCCGGTGCGCGAGGACGGGCAGCCGGTGCTGCTGTGGGTGGACTCCTTCACCGAGCACTTCTCGCCCGAGGTGGGCAGGGCGGCCGTGAAGCTGCTGGAGCACCTCGGCTTCTCCGTGCGGCTGACGGAGCGGCAGGTCTGCTGCGGGCTCACCTGGGTCTCCACCGGCCAGCTGGACGGCGCCAAGCGGCAGCTGCGCGCGTCGCTGGACGCCCTCGGCACCTCCGAGGTCCCCGTCGTGGGGCTGGAACCCTCGTGCACCGCGCTGCTGCGCGACGACGCCGCGGAGCTGCTGCCCGACGACCCCCGCGCGCACGCCCTGGAGCGCCGGGTGAAGACGCTCGCCGAGCTCATCGCCGAGCAGCGCCCGGAGTGGGTCCCGCCGCGGCTGGACTCGGACGGTCCGGTGAAGGCCGTCGTGCAGCCGCACTGCCACCAGCACGCCGCGATGGGGTTCGGCCTCGACGCCAGGCTGCTGGAGAAGGCCGGCGTCGACGCGCAGGTGCTCTCCGGCTGCTGCGGCCTGGCCGGCAACTTCGGCGCGGAGGCGGGGCACTTCGAGGTGTCGGTGAAGGTCGCCGAGCACGCCCTGCTGCCGGCGCTGCGCGAGCGCGGGGACGCGCTCGTCGTCGCCGACGGGTACTCCTGCCGCACGCAGTCGGACAACCTGGCCGGGGTGCGCCCGAAGCACCTGGCCGAGCTGCTCGCCGACGCCCTGCCCGAGGACTGAGGCCCCGCCGCCCCGCTCCCTCCCGCGGGAGCGGGCGCGGCAGGCCGGTCAGGCGTGGGGGAGCGCCCGCGCGGGTAGGAGCGGAGCGTGGACGAGAGCGAGCGGACCCCGGCGGACACCGAGCTGGACAGCGCGATGGCGACCGGCAACGACGAGGGGGAACCGGGCGAGCAGGGCCCGGGGGACTACCCCGACACCGACCCCGCCGACGAGGGCGGGGCCGCGGCCGTGGAGGAGTCCACGGCCGCGGTGCTCGCCGCGCGCGACGACGCCCCGCTGCCCGCGGGCGGGGGCGCCGCGAGCGCGGACGCCTCCGGCGAGGACCCGCGCGACCCGGAGTTCCGGGAGCCCTGAGCCCGCGGGCCGGGGGCCTGCCCGGCCTCCCCGGCCCGCCCGTGCAGGCGCACGCACCCCTTGCCCGCGGCCTTGGCCGCGTACATCGCCGCGTCCGCGGCGCGCACGAGCGCCTCGCCGTCGCCGTGGTCCCCGCCCGGCTCGTGCAGCGCCACGCCCACGCTCGCGCCGACGCGCGCGGTGACCCCGCTGAAGCGCACCGGCTCGCTGAGGACCGCCACGACGCGCCGCCCGACCGCGGTGGCCTCCTGCTCGTCGGCCGCCGTCAGCAGCACCGCGAACTCGTCCCCGCCGAGCCGGGCGCACAGGTCGCCCTCGCGGGTGGTGCCGCGCAACCGCGCGGCCACCGTGCGCAGCAGCGCGTCGCCGGCGGCGTGGCCGAGGTCGTCGTTGACCGCCTTGAACCCGTCGAGGTCGATGAACAGCAGGGCGCTGCCGGCGCCGTCCGCGCGCAGCACCGCCCGGTCGACGGCGTCCTGGAAGGCGGCGCGGTTGGGCAGGCCGGTGAGGGGGTCGGTGCGCGCCTGGGTGCGCAGCGCGTCGCGGGAGGCGGCGTTGCGCAGCGCGAGCGCGGCGTGGTGGGCGACCGCCTGCACGGCCGGCAGGCCCTGCTCGACCGTGCGGCGCGGACCGCCGACGAGCAGCCAGACCTCCTGCGAGGAGCTCGGGAAGCGCAGGCAGCTCCAGCCGCGGCCGTCCCCGCCCGGCAGCTGCACGTGCTCCGGCGACGTGGCGCCGGGCGGCGCGGCGGGCAGGAGACCGCCCGGGACCGGCGGGGGGTGCGGCCCGCAGGAGCGGCTGACGCGGAACTCGTCGCCGTCCGGGTGCGCCACCGCGACCGACAGCCCGGACGTCGTCGCGCACAGGGCCTGCAGCGCGCTCCACGTCATGCCCTCCACGCGGTTCGCGGCCTCGACCGCGAGCAGGTCCGCGCCGAGCGCGGCCACGACCGACTCGCGCGCGGCGGCCTCGTCGCGCCCGCGCAGACCGGCGGCCAGGCCGCGGATGACGCCGGTGTTGACGACCATCATCGCGAAGGCGCTGTAGACGGCCGCGACCAGCGGGGCCGGGTGCCCGCCGTGCACGAGCGGCCACAGGGCCAGCCCCGTGCCGACGGCCACCTGCAGCAGCGCCAGGCGCGCGAAGGCGCGCGGCGTCGAGCCGTACATCGAGCGGAACCACACGGTGGAGAAGGTGATGCTGAGGATCGAGGTCGGGACCGGCGAGAGCACCACGAGCGCCGCGAAGCAGGCGGGGTCCAGCACGTCGCAGGCCCACGGCACCCGGCGCCGGGAGTGGCCGTACCACCAGGAGGCGGCCAGCAGCGCCGCGGCGGGCAGGGCCGCCAGCGCGTGCGCGAGCGGGGCCAGCACCGCGAACGGCACGAGCACCACGAGCAGCGCCACGAGGGCGAGGGCGAAGAACAGCGACCGCGTGCGCGTCACGCCGTCCTGGCGCTGCCGCGCACCGCCCGCGCGCGCCGCACCGCTCCACCGCCCCACCACGTCGAGCACCCCGCCCACCTCCCGCCCGTCCAGCTCCTGCACGGGGGATCGGCGTCCCGGCGGCCGGGGTGGACCGGCCACCCGGGTGAGGGTGGCCGGGCGGGAGACTGGAGGACCCGGCGGCGACCCGCGCCGCGGGAGGGAGGCAGCCGGTGAGCTCGTCGCAGTTCCTCGTCGTGGGTGCCGGCCTGGCGGGCGCCTCGGCGGCCTGGCGGCTGGCGCAGCGCGGGCACGAGGTCGTGCTCGTTGAGCGCAGCCAGCCGGCGAACGCCGAGGGCAGCTCGCACGGGTCGGCGCGCATCCTGCGCTACGCCTACGCCGAGCGCACCTACGTCGACCTGCTGCTGGCCGCCGAGGCGGGCTGGGCCGAGCTGGAGGAGCTGCACGGCGCTCCGCTCGTGCGGCGCACCGGGGCCCTCGACCTCGGCGCCGGCCGCGACCCGCACGCCCTGGCCGCGGTCCTGGCCGCGGCGGGGGTCGAGCACGAGCTCGTCCCGCGCCCGCGCGCCCGCGATCGCTGGCCCGGCGTCGCGGTCGACTCCGACGTGCTCTTCCACCCCGCCGGCGGGGTGCTCGACGCGGAGACCACCGTGCACGCCATGCTCGCCGCCGCCCGCGCCCGCGGCGCGCAGGTGCTCACCGGCTGGCCGCTGCGGCGGCTGGAGCGCACACGCTCCGGGTTCACCGCGCACGCCGAGGACGGGCGCACCCTCACCGCCCAGCGCGTCGTCGTCGCCGCCGGCGGGTGGCTGCCGGACCTGCTGGGCGCTCTGGGGCTGCCGCAGGCGTTCCTCGACGCGCTCCCGCCGCTGCAGGTGCGCGAGGAGAACGCGTTCCACTTCCCCTACCGCGAGGACGCCGCCCCGGCGGCGCGGTGGCCGACGATCATCCACGAACCCGCCGGGACGAGCGTGTACGCGCTGCCCGGCGGGCGGGACGCGGGGTTCCGCGGGCAGAAGGTGGCCGTCTTCGGCGGTGGCCGCGTCCTGCCCTCCGCGGCCGCCCGCACCGGCCGCGTCGACCCGGCCAACCGCGCGCGGGTCGTCGAGCACGTGCGCCGGTACCTGCCGGGGCTGGTGCCCGAGCCGTACGCGGAGACGACGTGCCTGTTCACGTCCACCCCGACCGAGGACTTCGTCGTCGACGGGGTGGACGGGGTGACGGTGCTGTCACCGTGCTCGGGGCACGGGGCGAAGTTCGCGCCGCTGCTCGGGCAGCTGGCCGCGGACGCCGCGCTGGGGACCGGCGAGGTCCCCAGCGCGTTCCGCGTCCGCCGCTGAACCCCGGACGGGGGTCCACCGGCGGACGGGGGTTCAGCTGGGGGAGGGGTCGGTGCCCGCGGCGGCCTCGCGCAGCGCGGGCAGGATCTCCGCGGTCGCCGCCTCGAGGAACTGCTGCTGCTGCTCGCCGCCGACCTGCACGAGCGCGAGGTCGGTGAACCCCGCCTCGAAGTAGGCCTGGGCGGCCTCGACGACCGCGTCCACGTCGTCGCCGCAGGGGATCTGCGCGGCGACGTCCTCGGGCCGCACGAACCGGCTGGCACCCGCGAAGCCGGCCGTGGTCGGCAGGTCGGCGTTCACCTTCCAGCCGCCGGCGAACCAGCGGAACTGCTCGTGCGCGCGGGCGAGCGCCGCGTCCCGGTCGCGGTCCCAGCTGACCGGCATCTGCCCGATCTTGCGGGCGGGCTGCTGCCCCGCCTCGCGGGCGCCGTCCCAGCCCGTCACGAGGTCGGCGTCCGGTTCCACGGCGACCAGGTGCTCGGCCAGCGGTGCGAACCGGGCGACCGACTTCGGCCCGCTGACGCCGACCGCCATCGGGACGCGGTGCTCGGGCAGGTCCCACAGCCGGTGGGAGTCCACGCGGAAGTGGTCGCCGGAGTAGGTGAGCAGCTCACCGTCGAAGAGGGTGCCGATGATCTCCAGCGCCTCCACGAGCATGTCCTGGCGCTCCTCCACGGCCGGCCAGCCGTGACCCACCACGTGCTCGTTGAGGTTCTCGCCCGAGCCCAGGCCCAGCACGAAGCGCCCCTCGGAGAGGATCTGCACCGTCGCGGCCTTCTGCGCCACGACCGCCGGGTGGTAGCGCAGCGTCGGGCACGTCACGTACGTCATGAGCTCCACGCGCGAGGTGGTCGCCGCCACCGCCCCCAGCACCGACCACGCGTAGGGGGAGTGCCCCTGCGTCGTCAGCCACGGGGAGATGTGGTCGGAGAAGGCGATGCTGTCGAAGCCGGCCTCCTCGGCGGCCTGCGCGTCGCGCACCAGCCAGCGCGGGTCCGACTGCTCGCCCATGCACGTGTAGCCGATCCGCACGGCGCTCACGAGCGCGCCTCCGCCAGGACCTCGAGCAGGGTCCGGGAGAACGCCGGCAGGTCGTCGGGCTGGCGGCTGGTGATGAGCGGGCCGGGACCGCTGCGGTCCACGACGACCTCCTCGTCCACCCACTCCGCGCCCGCGTTGCGCAGGTCCGTCTGCAGCGAGGGCCACGAGGTCATCCGCCGGCCCCGCACCGCGTCGGCCTCCACCAGCGTCCACGGCGCGTGGCAGATGGCGGCGACCGGGCGCACCGAAGCGGCGAACTGGCCGACGAAGGAGACCGCCGAGCGGCTGGTGCGCAGCGCGTCGGGGTTGGCCACCCCGCCGGGCAGCACGAGGGCGGCGTACTCGCTGGGGCTGGCGTGGTCGACGACCACGTCCACCTCGAAGGTGTCGGCCGCCTCGAGGTGGTTGAACGCCTGCACCGAGCCCTCCTTCGTGGACAGCAGCACCGGTTCGCCCCCGGCCTGCTGCACGGCCTTCCACGGCTCGGTCAGCTCCACCTGCTCGACGCCCTCGAGGGCGACGAGGAACGCGACCTTCTCGCCCGTCAGCTGGATGTCCGTCTGGCTGTCCGTCATGGCCCCCACGCTCGCACCGCCCCGCCGCCTCGGCATCCGGACCGGGGCCGCTGACGCCGCACCGGGCCCCGTGGAAGGATCGCCCTGCCAGAGCCGCCACCACGGAGGAGCACTCGATGCCCATCGCCACCCCGGACGTCTACGCCGAGATGCTGGACCGCGCGAAGGCCGGGTCCTTCGCCTACCCCGCCATCAACATCTCCTCCAGCCTCACCCTCAACGCCGCGATCCGCGGCTTCGCCGAGGCCGAGAGCGACGGCATCGTCCAGGTCTCCACCGGCGGTGCCGAGTTCCTGTCCGGCACCACCGTCAAGGACATGGTGCTGGGCTCGCAGGCGCTGGCCGAGTACGCCCACCACGTCGCCAAGGGCTACGGCGTGAACATCGCGCTGCACACCGACCACTGCCCCAAGGACAAGCTCGACGGCTTCGTCCGCCCGCTGCTGGCCATCTCCGCCGAGCGCGTGAAGTCCGGCCGCGAGCCGCTGTTCCAGTCCCACATGTGGGACGGCTCGGCGGTGCCGCTGGAGGAGAACCTGCAGATCGCCGAGGAGCTGCTCGCGCAGGCCGCGGCGGCCAAGGTCGTCCTCGAGGTCGAGATCGGCGTCGTCGGCGGCGAGGAGGACGGCGTCGCCCACGAGATCAACGACAAGCTCTACACGACCGTCGACGACGCGCTGGCCACCGTGGACGCGCTCGGCACCGGCGAGAAGGGCCGCTACCTGACCGCGCTGACCTTCGGCAACGTCCACGGCGTCTACAAGCCCGGCGGGGTCAAGCTGCGCCCGGAGATCCTCAAGGAGATCCAGGAGCAGGTCGGCGCGCGGGTCGGCAAGGACAAGCCCTTCGACCTCGTCTTCCACGGCGGCTCCGGCTCCTCCGACCAGGAGATCAGCGACGCCGTGGACTACGGCGTGGTGAAGATGAACGTCGACACCGACACCCAGTACGCCTTCACCCGCCCGATCGCCGACCACGTCTTCCGCAACTACGACGGCGTGCTCAAGGTCGACGGCGAGGTCGGCAACAAGAAGACCTACGACCCGCGGGTGTGGGGCAAGGCCGCCGAGACGGGCATGGCCGCCCGCGTCGTCGAGGCCGCGAAGGCGCTGCGCAGCGCCCGCCACCGCCTGGGCTGAGGACCCGGGGGGGGCAGGCGCCCGCGCCCACGCGC
>NZ_JBJLSF010000010.1:0-83811 GCF_050871885.1 Kineococcus aridisoli
GGCGGTGGAGGATGGGGGCGTGCCCACCTCCACCGCCCGGGTCGTCGTCGTCGGCGCCGGCGTCCTCGGCGCCTCCGCGGCCGCGCACCTGGCCCGCGCCGGCGCGTCGGTCGACCTCGTCACCGAGGCCGGCGTCGCCTCCGGCGCCAGCGGCCGCTCGCTGTCCTGGCTGAACTCCGCCGGTGCCCGCAGCGACGCCTACCACCTGCTGCGCACGGTCGGCATCGACCGCTGGCGCACCTTCGCCGCCCGCACCGGCCTGCACGAGGGGTTGCGCTTCGACGGCGGCCTGACGTGGGCGGCGCCGGGGGAGAGCCACCGCGAGCGGCACGCCCACGAGCTGTCCATCGGCTACGACTCGGTGTGGCTGTCGCCGCAGGAGGTCGCCGCGTGGACCCCCGGGGTGGACCCCGCCGCCGTCGCCGCCGAGGGTGCGGTCTTCAACCCCGGTGAGGGCTGGGTGGACCTGCCGCTGGCCGTGGGCGCCCTGCTGGAGCGCTTCCGGGCCGCCGGCGGGCGGCTGCGCACCGGCGTCGGCCGCGCCCGCCCCGTCGTCGAGGGCGGGCGCGTCACGGGTGTGGTGACGGGCTCGGGCGCGAGCCTGCCCGCCGACGCGGTCGTGCTGGCCACCGGCCCGCGGGCCCCGCGCGACCTCGCCGAGCTCGGCGTCGTCGTCCCCGACGGCTCCCCGGTCGCGCTGCTGCTGCGCACCCGTCCCGTCGACGTCGCGCTGCGGGCCGTGCTCAACACCCCGCGCGTCGCGGTGCGCCCGGCACCCGGCGGGAGGCTGGTGCTGGACTCCGCGTGGTCGGAGCGGGAGGTCGTCGTCCACGGCGACGGCGACCACGAGGTGCGGGAGAGCACGGTGGAGGGCCTGCTGGCGGAGGCCTCGCGGGTCCTGGCCGGCAACCCCGTGCTCGAGCTCGACGGCTTCGGCGTCGGCCCCAAGCCGATCCCCGGCGACGGCGAGCCCGTCGTCGGGCCCGTCGACGGCGTCGACGGGCTGCACGTGCTGTTCACCCACAGCGGGGCCACCCTCGGGCTCGTCCTGGGCGAGTTCACCGCGCGGGAGGTCCTCACCGGGCGGCCGAACCCGCTGCTGGCCCCCTTCCGGCCCGGCCGGTTCGCCACCGGGGCCTGAGCGGCCGCTGCGCCTGCGCCCCCGGCGGCGCCGGGCCGGTCGGGGCCGGTCAGGGGCGGGTGGTGGGCGCGGTGCGGGTGCACCGGTCGGCGAGGGCCCGCTGCCGGGCGCTCAGCGCCGCGCGCTCACCCGCACCGGGAGCCAGTCCCGCGGCGCGGGCGTAGGCGCGTTCCGCCTCCGCGAGCTGCCCCGCCGCCTCCAGCAGGTCGGCGCGGGCGGCGTGGAACAGGTGCAGCCCCTCGCCGCGGCGGACGCCGTCGAGGACCTCCAGCCCTCGCAGGGGACCGTGCGCGCGACCGGCGGCGACCGCCCACGCGATGCGCTGCGCCGGCGAGCCGGCCACCCGGTCGAGCAGGCGGTGCAGCTCGGCGATGCGCACCCAGTCGGTGTCGCCGGCCTCCCGCGGCTGGGCGTGCTCGAGGGCGATGGCCGCCTGCAGCACGTAGCGGCCCACCGGCCGGCGGCGGTGCGCCGCGTGCTGGAGCACCTCGTCGAGCAGGTGCCGCGCCTCGGCGACGGCGTCCCGGTCCCACAGCGAGCGGTCCTGCCGGTCCATGAGGACCGGTTCGCCGTCGGCGTCGAAGCGGGCCCGTTGCCGCGAGCGCTGGGCGAGCATGAGCGCCAGCAGGCCGGAGGCCTCGCAGCGCTCGGGGGCGGCGGGTTCCAGCAGGTCCCGCACCAGCCGCCCCAGCCGCACCGCCTCCGCCATGAGCTCGGCGCGCCCGGCGTCGGCGTAGCCGGTGGTGAACAGCAGGTGCACCACCGCCAGGACGCCGTCGATCCGCCCGGGCAGGTCCTGCGGGGAGGGCAGGCGGTAGGGGATGCCGGCGTGGGCGATCTTGGCGCGGGCCCGCACCAGGCGCTTGTCGATCGCCGCCTCGGTGCTCAGCAGCGAGCGGGCGATCTCCGCCGGCGTCCAGCCCAGCACCGTGCGCAGGGTCAGGGCGACCCTGGCCTGCAGCGGCAGGGCGGGGTGGGCGCAGGTCAGCACCAGCCGCAGCCGGTCGTCGCCGATCCCCGGTCCGCCGCCGCCGTCGTCGCCGTCACCGCCGTCGTCGGGTGCGAGCAGCCCGCGCTCGAGCGCCGAGCCGTAGCGCTGCGCGGTCGACTCGCGCCCGGCGGCGCGGCGCAGCAGGTCGATGCCGCGGCGGCGGGCGGTCGTCACCAGCCACCCGGCGGGGTTGGCGGGCAGGCCGTCGTGCGCCCAGGAGGTCAGGGCGCGTTCGCACGCGTCCTGCAGGGCGTCCTCGGCCACCTGCCAGTCGCCGACGGTGGCGATGACGGCGGCCACGATCCGGGCGTGGTCGGCCGCGACCACCCGCGCCAGGGTGGCCGCGACCGGCGCCGCGGCGTCCGCGGCCGGCACGGGGGACCGCACCGGCTCAGAGGGGCCAGACGGGGCGGACCTCGATGCGCCCGAAGCGCGCCATCGGGTGCGCCGCCGCGATCTCGACGGCCTCGTCCAGGTCGGCGGCCTCGACGAGGTCGAAGCCGGCGATCCACTCGCGCGTCTCCGCGAACGGCCCGTCGGTGACGAGCTTCTCCCCGCCGCGCACGCGCACGGTGGTGGCGTCCTCGACCGGGCGCAGCCGGTCGCCGGCCAGGTGCTTGCCCTGCTCCTGCAGGCTGGTGAACCACGTCTCGACGTCGTCGGACGCCTCGTCGTAGGGCTCCCCGGCGGGGTCGGTGCAGATGAACAGCACGTACTGCATGATCGCTCCTCTCGACGCGGCGCCTGCCGCCGCTCGACCAGGTGACGCACCGCGACCCGGCCGGAGGACATCCGCACCGCGGGACCGCCGCGCTCCGTGCCGACGGCGCCGCGGCGGGTCCGCCGATCCTGCCACCGCGGCGCCGCCCGGGGAGGGGTCAGCGGGAGGCGGTGTACGCGGCCCAGGCCGTCTCGACGGCGGCGAGCGCCGTCTCGTCCTGCAGCGAGGTGACGTCGCCGCCCCCGCGGCCGGCGGTCATGTCCGCCATGAGCCGGCGCATGATCTTGCCCGAGCGGGTCTTGGGCAGGTCCGGCACCACGACGACGTCGCGCGGTCGGGCGACGGGGCCGATCTGCTGCGCCACGTGGGCGCGCAGCTGGTCGGCCAGCGCGCTCTCGTGCGGGTCGTCGGCGGGGCCGCCGCCGCGGGTGATGACGAAGGCGACGATGCGCTGACCGGTCGTCTCGTCGGGAGCGCCGACGACGGCCGCCTCCGCCACCCGCGGGTGCGAGACCAGCGCGGACTCCAGCTCGATGCTGGAGAGCCGGTGCCCGGAGACGTTGAGGACGTCGTCGATGCGCCCGCCGATCCAGATGTAGCCGTCGGCGTCCTTGGTGGCCGCGTCGCCCGCCAGGTACCAGCCCTGCGCGGCGTACGGCTCCCAGTAGGACTTCACGAACCGCGCGTGGTCGCGCCACACCGTGCGCGCCATGCCCGGCCACGGGCGGGTGATGACGAGGACGCCGGTCTGGCCGGGGGCGCACTCGTCCCCGGCCTCGTCGACGACCGTGGCCGCCAGGCCGGGCAGCGGCACGGTGCCCGACCCCGGCTTCAGCGGTGTCACCCCGGGCAGCGGGGCCACGACGGCGGCGCCCGTCTCCGACTGCCACCAGGTGTCCACGATCGGGCAGCGCCCGCCGCCGACCTCCCGGTGCAGCCACGTCCACGCCTCGGGGTTGATGGCCTCGCCGACGGAACCCAGCAGCCGCAGCGAGGACAGGTCGAAGCGCGCCGGCAGTTCCGGCCCGTGCTTCATGAACGTCCGCACGAGCGTGGGCGCGGTGTAGTAGATCGTCACGCCGTACTTCTCGATGACCTCGAAGTGCCGGCCGGGGTGCGGGGTCAGCGGCGACCCCTCGTAGATCACCTGGGTGACGCCGTTGGACAGCGGCCCGTACATCTCGTAGCTGTGCGCGGTGACCCAGGCCAGGTCCGCCTGGCACCAGTAGACGTCGTCGTCCTTGACGTCGAACACCGCCCAGTGCGACCAGGAGGTGTGCGTCAGGTAGCCGCCGCTGGTGTGCACCAGCCCCTTCGGCTTCCCGGTGGTGCCGGAGGTGTAGATGATGAACAGCGGGTTCTCCGCGTCGAAGCTCGGCGCGACGTGCTCGCTGCTCTGGCGGTCCACCAGCTCGTGCCACCACACGTCGCGGCCCGCCGTCCACGGCACGTCCGGGGTCCGCTCCCCGGTGCGGCGCAGCACGAGGACGTGCTCGACGTGGTCCAGCCCCGCCACCGCGGCGTCCGCGGCGCCCTTGACGGCGACCGCCTTCCCGCGGCGGAACTGCCCGTCGGTGCAGACGAGCAGCTTGGCCTGCGTGTCCTCCACGCGGAAGCGCAGCGCCTCGGCGGAGAACCCCCCGAACACCAGGGACACGACGGCGCCGATGCGCGCGCACGCCATCGTGGTGACGATCGTCTCCGGCAGCACCGGCAGGTAGAGCACGACGCGGTCGCCGTGGCCGACGCCGAGCTCCTCGAGCGCGTTCGCGAGCCGGCAGACCTCGTCCTTCAGCTGGGCGTAGGTGATCGTGCGCGAGTCCCCGGGTTCGCCCTCCCAGTGCAGCGCGACCTTGTCGCCGCGGCCGGCGGCGACGTGGCGGTCCACGCAGTTCACCGCCACGTTGAGCCTGCCCCCGGTGAACCACTGCGCGGTCGGCAGCGTCGAGCCGTCGAAGACCGTCGTGAAGGGCTCGTCCCACTGCAGCCGCCGGGCCTGCTCGGCCCAGAACGCCTCCGGGTCGGCGGCGGCGCGCTCGTACTCCTGCGCCCCGACGTTGGCCTGCGCCGCGAACTCCGGCGGCGGCGGGAAGACGAGGTCCCCGGTGCCGTCCTGGGCGCGGTCCTCGGCGGGCGTGGGCGCGGTGCTCATGCGGATGCAGTCCTCGCAGGGCTCGGGGAGGGGCCGTGGCCGGCTTGGTCGCCAGGGTAGCCGCGCCGTACCCTCGTGCCGTGCGTGCGCGGGGAACCGAGGGCGGGCGGTCGGTCGGCCGCTCCTTCCGCGCTGTCCAGCGCCGGCACGTCGACCTGTGCCGCACCCGCTCCGCCGTCTGTCGCTGACCGGCTCGTCCGCGAGCCGCCGCCGCCGGGGCTCCCCGGCGTCCCCGGGTGCCCGATCGGGCACCCGGCAGGTCACGACAGCCCCCAGGGGGTCGCATGTCCCGCACCACCGTGCCCAGCAGTCCCTCCCGCCCGCTGCGCCTGGGCGTCGAGCTCGACGGCGCCGGCCGCCACCCCGCCGCCTGGCGGCTGCCCGGTGCCCGCCCCGCGGAGCTGTTCACCGCCGCGCACTGGCGGCGCCTGGCAGCGACCGCCGACGCGGCGGACCTGGACCTGCTCGTCGTCCCGGACTCCTTCCGCCTCGGCTCGCCCGAGGAGCACGACCAGCGCGGCCGCCTCGACGCCGTCGCCGTCGCCGCCCACCTCGCGCCGCTGACGGCCCGCACCGGCCTGGTGCCGGTGGTCACCACCACGCACACCGAGCCGTTCCACACGAACAAGGCGATCGCCACCCTGGACTTCACCAGCCTCGGCCGCGCCGGCTGGCAGGTGGAGGTCTCCACCACGGCCGAGGAGGCCGACGCCTTCGGCCGCGAGGGCGTCCAGGAGACCGCCGAGCTGTGGCAGGAGGCCGCCGAGACGGTCGACGTCGTGCGCCGGCTGTGGGACAGCTGGGAGGACGACGCCGTCGTGCGCGACCTCGCCACGGGCCGCTACGTGGACCGCGACAAGCTGCACCACGTCGACTTCCGGGGCGGGCGCTTCTCCGTCAAGGGCCCCTCGATCACCCCGCGGTCCCCCCAGGGGCAGCCGCTGGTCGTCGTCCCCGTGCGCGACGAGGCCTCGCTGGCGGTGGCCGCCGCGCACGCCGACGTCGCCCGCGTGCAGGCGCCGGACGGGGCGAGCGCCGCCGAGCGGGCCCGGCAGCTGCGCGCGGCCGCCGGGCGCGACCTGCTCGTGCTGCTCGACGTGGAGGTCCTGCTGCGCCCCGACGCGGCCGCGGCGGTGGACCTCGCGGCCCGCCTGGAGGAGCTGAGCCCCGGGCACCCGCCGCGCGGTCTGCGCCACCTGGGGACGCCGGACTCCCTCGCGCGGGCGCTGGAGGAGCTGCCCGACGGCCTCGACGGCGCCGTCCTCGCCCCGCTGGACCTGCCGGCCACCCTCGAGCAGCTCGCCCGCGACGTCGTCCCGCGGCTGCGCGCGCGGGGGCTGCGCCCGCCCGCGCCGCCCGCCGGGGCCGCCGGCACGCTGCGCGAGCGCTTCGGCCTGCCCCGCCCCACCAGCCGCTACGCCCGACCCGTCGCGGGAGGAACCCGATGAGCCGCCGCATCCACCTCGGCGCCCACTTCCCGGGCGTCAACGCCACCACCGTCTGGCGCGACCCCCGCGCCGGCAGCCAGGTCGACTTCTCCTCCTTCACCCACCTGGCCCGCACCGCCGAGCGCGGGCTCATGGACTTCTTCTTCCTCGCCGAGGGGCTGCGGCTGCGCGAGCAGCGCGGGCAGATCTACGACCTGGACGTCGTCGGGCGCCCGGACACCCTGACCGTGCTGAACTCGCTGGCGGCGGTGACGACCCACCTGGGACTGGCCGGGACGATCAACGCCACGTTCAACGAGCCCTACGAGCTGGCCAGGCAGTTCGCCTCGCTGGACCACCTGTCCGGCGGGCGGGCGGCGTGGAACGTCGTCACCAGCTCCGACGCCTTCACGGGCGAGAACTTCCGCCGCGGCGGCTACCTGGCCCACTCCGAGCGCTACGCGCGCGCCCGCGAGGTCGTCGACGTGACCCGGGAGTTCTGGGACTCCTGGTCCCGGGACGCGCTGGTGGCCGACCCCGAGCGCGGCGTGTTCGCCTCCAGCGCCGGGATCGGGACCGTCGCGCACACCGGCCCGCAGTTCGACGTCCGCGCCCCCGGGCTGCTGCCGCGCAGCCCCCAGGGGCACCCGGTCCTCTTCCAGGCCGGGGACTCCGACGAGGGCCGCCAGTTCGGCGCCACGTACGCCGACGCCATCTTCACGATGCACGGCAGCCTGGAGGCCGGGCAGCGCTTCACCGCCGACATGCGCTCGCGGGCGGTGCGCGCCGGGCGTTCCGGCGACGACTTGAGGATCCTGCCCGGTGCGACGTTCGTCCTCGGCGACACCCCCGAGCAGGCGCGCGAGCGGGCGTACGAGATCCGCCTGCAGCAGGTCGGGCCGGAGCAGGCGGTGGCGTTCCTGGAACAGGTGTGGGGCCGCGACCTCACCGGTCTGGACCCCGACGGCCCGCTGCCGGAGTTCGACCCGGACCCGGCCTCCACCATCGTCCAGGGGCGGGTCAAGCACGCCAAGGACCCCGTCGCGGTGGCCCGCGGCTACCGCGAGCTCGCGCAGGCGCGGGGCTTCAGCGTCCGCGAGCTCGTCATCGAGGTCTCCGGCCGGCAGCAGTTCGTGGGCACCCCCGAGCAGGTCGCGCAGGAGATGGACGAGTACGTGCAGGCCGACGCCTGCGACGGGTTCATCCTCGTGCCCAGCCTCACCCCGACCGGTCTGGACGAGTTCGTCGACCGCGTCGTCCCGCTGCTGCAGGAGCGCGGCAGCTACCGCACCGCCTACAGCGGCAGCACCCTGCGCGACCACCTCGGCCTGCGCCACCCGCACCAGCACACCGCCCACCGCGCCACCGCCTGAGGAGCCCCGTGACCGCCACCACGCTCGACACCGCCGCAGCCCGCAGCCGCTGGGAGGACTGGCGCGCCCGGCGCACCGCCGAGCTGAGCCGTCCGCACGGCTGGCTCAGCCTCACCGGCCTGCACTGGCTGGACACCGAGCCGGCCGCCGTCGCCGACCTGCCCGGTCGCTGGGCATCGGCCGAGGGCGGGGTGCGGGTGCTGGCCGGCGCCGCCGACGGCCTGGTCGCCGACGGCGCCGCCGTCGACGGCGAGCTGTTCGTCCCCACCCCCGAGGGGGCGCCGGGAACCCTGCTCGAGGTCGGCGAGCGACGCGTCGAGGTCATGCAGCGCAGCGGGTTGCACGCGCTGCGGGTGCGCGACCCGCACGCGCCGGCGCTGGCCGCGTTCACGGGCGTGCCGGTGTTCGACTTCGACGAGCGCTGGGTCCTGGAGGCCACGTTCACCCCGTTCGAGCAGGTCCGCGACGTCGTCGTCGACGCCGTGGTGGAGGGGTTGCGGCACCACCAGGCCGGTGTCGGCACGATCCGCTTCGAGGTCGACGGGCAGCCGCAGGAACTGCTCGCCTACGGCGCCGCCGACGGGCTGACCGTCCAGTTCACCGACGCCACCAGCGGGGTCAGCACGACCGGCACGACCCGCTCGCTGAGCGTCGACGCGCCCGGCGCCGACGGCCGCCTCGTGCTGGACCTCAACCGCACCCAGAACCTGCCGTGCGCGTTCACCGACCACGCCACCTGCCCGCTGCCGCCGGCGGAGAACCGGCTGCGGATCGCCGTGGACGCCGGCGAGAAGGACCCCCGGTGACCACCGGCACGACGAGCGGGACGAGCGCGGCGAGCACGACCGGCGGGTCGGCGGCCGCGCCGTTCGACGAGGCGGAACTGGCCGCGCTGCGCGCCGACTTCCCGATCCTGGCCCGCACGACGCGCTCGGGCAGGCCGCTGGTGTACCTGGACTCCGGGGCGACCTCGCAGAAGCCGCTGGCCGTCCTCGACGCCGAGCGGCGCTTCTACGCCCAGCACAACGCGGCCGTGCACCGCGGCGCGCACCAGCTGGCCGAGGAGGCCACCGACGCCTTCGAGGCCGCCCGCGCCGCGGTCGCCGCGTTCGTGGGGGCGCCGGCGCAGGAGGTGGTGTTCACCAAGAACGCCACCGAGTCGCTGAACCTCGTCGCGCACGCCTTCAGCACCTCGACGGCCTACGCCCAGCGCGGGTCGGCGCCGGACGGCCAGCGCGTCGACCCGCGGTTCGTCCTCGCCGAGGGCGACGAGGTCCTCGTCACCGAGGCCGAGCACCACGCGAACCTCGTGCCGTGGCAGGAGCTGTGCGCGCGCACCGGTGCGGTGCTGCGCTGGGTCGGGGTCACCGACGAGGGGGTGCTCGACGCCGACGCGCTCGACCGGGCGGTCACCGGGCGGACCCGGGTGGTGGCGTTCGCGCACGCCTCCAACGTCCTGGGCGCCGTCGCCGACGTCCCCCGCTTCGTCGCCGCCGCCCGCCGGGTGGGCGCGCTCACCGTCCTGGACGCCTGCCAGTCGGTGCCGCACCTGGGGGTGGACCTGCCCGCCCTCGGCGTCGACCTCGCCGCGTTCTCCGGCCACAAGGCGCTCGGGCCCTCGGGCGTCGGGGTCCTGTGGGGGCGTGCGGAGCTGCTGGAGGCGATGCCGCCGTTCCTGACCGGCGGCTCGATGATCGAGCTGGTCCGCATGGAGCGCTCCACCTACGCGCCGGCGCCGCAGAAGTTCGAGGCCGGCGTGCCGATGGCCGCGCAGGCCGTGGGCCTGCACGCCGCGGTGGACTACCTGCGCGCCCTGGCCCCCGGCGGGCGCGGCATCGAGCGCGTCGAGGCCCACGAGCGCGCGCTGACGGAGCTGCTGCTGGGGCGCCTCGGCGAGCTGCCGTGGGTGCGGGTGGTCGGACCGGCCGCGGCCGCGGACCGGGTCGGCCTGGTCTCCTTCGTCGTCGACGGCGTGCACGCCCACGACGTCGGGCAGCTGCTCGACGACGAGGGCGTGGCCGTGCGGGTGGGCCACCACTGCGCCTGGCCGCTGCACCGCCGCCTCGGCGCCGCGGCCACCACCCGGGTGAGCTTCGGCCCGTACAACCAGCCCTCCGACGTGGACGCCGTCCTGCGCGGCCTGCACCGCGCGCACGAGCTGTTCGCCTGACGAGGGCCGCGTGAGAGCCTGGGCGCCGTGGACCTGTACCAGCAGCTGATCATCGAGCACTCCAAGCGGCCGCACGGCAGCGGGCTGCGGGAACCCTTCGGCGCCCAGGTCCACCACGTGAACCCCACCTGCGGCGACGAGGTGACGCTGCGGGTGGACCTGGCCGAGGACGGCACGGTGCGCGACGTGTCCTACGACGCGGAGGGCTGCTCGATCAGCCGCGCCTCGGCGTCCGTCCTGCACGACCTCGTCGTCGGCCGCCCGCTGGAGCAGGTGCAGCGCACCCGCGAGGCGATGCACGGGATGCTCACCAGCAAGGGCGCGGACGCGGGCGACGAGGACGTGCTCGGCGACGGGGTCGCCCTCGCCGGGGTGTCCAGGTACCCGGCCCGGGTCAAGTGCGCGCTGCTGAGCTGGAGCGCCCTGGCCGACGCGGTCCTGCGGGTGCGCCCGTGCTGATCCGCGCGTTCGCCGACGCGGACTGGCAGCAGGTGTGGCCGTTCTTCGACGAGGTCGTCGCCGAGGAGGAGGTGTTCGCCCTCCCGCGCGGGCTGACCTCCGAGCGCGCCCTGCGGGCGTGGGTGGGACCTCCGCCCGGGTGCACGGTCGTCGCGGTCGAGGACGAGCGGGTCCTGGGCACGGCGAGGGCCGCGCCGAACCTGCCCGGTCCGGGTGCGCACGTGGCGACGGCCGGCGTCGTGGTCGCCCCGCACGCCCGCGGCCGCGGCGTCGGCCGCGCGCTGGCCGAGCACGTGCTGGCGCTCTCGCGCGAGCAGGGTTTCCTCGCGGTGCAGGTCGACGCCGTCGTCGAGACGAACGCGCCGGCCGTCGCGCTGGGGAAGGCGCTGGGGTTCTCCATCGTGGGGACCGTCCCGGAGGCGTTCGAGCACCCGGTGCACGGCCTGGTGGGCCTGCACGTGATGCACCGGAGGTTGTGAGCGGGTTGAGCGCGGGCACCCGGTGTGCGTATGCTCGCTGGGAGAACACCATCCAGAGCGGCTGAGAGACCTGGCTCGGCGACGTCGCAGCAACCCCCCGGCAACGGGCGCGGGTGCTTCCGCCAGGACCGATGGAGGAGAACCGTGAGCGCGAAGTCCCACGTGCCGATCCTGCGGCGGGTCGTCGACCTGTGCCGCACCTGCTCCACCGGCTGTCGCTGACCACGAGCACCACCCCCCACCGGGCCCGTGGCCCGGTGCGCTGCGGCCTGCGCTCGTGCGGTCGCGGTCCCCCTCAGCCCTCCTGGAGCCCCCTTGCGCACCCGCACGCCCCTGCTCGCCGCCCCCGCCCTGCTCGCGCTGTTCACCGCCGCCGCCTGCGGCGGGGGCGGTGGGGGTTCCGAGCCCGCCGCCGGCGACGGCACCCCGGTCCGCGGCGGGAACCTCCGGTTCGCCATCTCGGTCGACTCCGGCTGCATCGACCCCCAGCAGGTCGGCAACAACGACGCGCTGAACATCGGCCGGCAGCTGGTGGACTCCCTGACGGTGCAGAGCCCCGAGGACGGTTCCGTCCAGCCGTGGCTGGCGCAGTCGTGGGAGGTCAGCCCGGACGCCACGACGTTCACCTTCCACCTGCGCACCGGCGCCACGTTCAGCGACGGCACCCCCGTCGACGCGGCGGCCGTCAAGGCCAACCTCGACGGGATCGTCGCCCTGGGCGCCAAGGCCTCCCTCGGCTCGACCTACCTGGCCGGCTACACCGGCACCTCGACGCCGGACGCGCAGACCGCCGTCGTGACCTTCGAGCGGCCCAGCGCGCAGTTCCTGCAGGCGACGTCGACGATGAGCCTGGGGCTGGTGTCGCCCGCCACCACCACCGCCGATCCCGCCGCCCGCTGCGACGGCAGCGCGCTGGTGGGTTCCGGGCCGTTCACCGTCGGGTCCTACACCAAGGACAGCGAGGTGGTGCTGGACAAGCGCACCGGGTACGACTGGGGTCCCACCGGTTCCCGGCACACCGGCGAGGCGTACCTGGACACCATCACCTACCAGGTCGTGCCCGAGTCCAGCGTCCGCACCGGCTCGCTGCTCTCGCGGCAGATCGACGCGACCGCGGGGATCGCCGCGCAGGACCTGCCGCAGTTCGACGGCGACGGCTTCTGGACGCAGCGCCGCGCCAACCCGGGGATCCCGTACAACTTCTTCCCCAACTCCTCCCGGCCGCTGTTCTCCGACGTGCGGGTGCGCCAGGCGCTGTCCAGGGCGATCGACCGCGAGCAGCTCGCCGCCATCCTCAACCCCGGCGACGTGGCGGTCACCTCGGCGCTGTCGGCCTCCACGCCCTCGGCCCCCGACGACGCCGACCTGCTGGTGCACGACCCCGAGGGCGCGGCGGCGCTGCTCGACGAGGCCGGCTGGAGCGAGGGCGCGGACGGGATCCGCACCAAGGACGGGCAGCGCCTGACGTTCACCGTGACGTTCTGGCAGCCCGTCTCGGCGGTGCTCGAGCTCGTGCAGCAGCAGCTGCGCGAGGTCGGTGTCGACCTGCAGCTCAAGCAGGCCACCGTCGCCGAGACGAACGCCGTGCAGGAGTCCGGCGACTACGACGTGCTGTTCTACAACCTCACCCGCTCCGACCCGGACGTGCTGCGCACCGTGTTCGCGCAGAGCGCCCGCAACGTCGCCCAGCGCCCGCGCGGCGCCGTCGACGACGCGCTGGACCAGCAGGCCGCGACGCTGGACGCCGCGCAGCGCTCCGAGCTCGTGGCGCAGGCCTCCCGGCAGCTGCTGACCGAGGCGCACTCGGTCCCGCTCGTCGAGCTGTCGACCGTCATCGCCGCGCGCGAGCAGGTCCACGACCTGCAGTTCGAGGGTTCCTCCCGGTTGTGGTTCTACGACGCCTGGATCCAGGCGTGAGCAGCACCCTCGCCGGGTACCTCGCGCGCCGGGTCGGGCAGGCGGTCCTCGTCCTGTGGGCCGCGTTCACGGTGACGTTCGTCATCCTCTACCTGCTGCCCAGCGACCCCGTCGCGGTGATGCTGGGCGGCGGGCAGGGCGAGCAGGTCGACGTCGACCCCGCGCAGCTGGCCGCGCTGCGCGCCGAGCACGGCCTCGACGACCCGCTGCCCGTGCAGTACGCCGGCGCGCTGTGGCGCACGCTGCACCTGGACCTGGGCACCTCGATCTCCAACGGCGCCCCCGTCACCCGGCTCATCGGCGACGCGCTGCCGCAGACCGCCCTGCTGGCCGCCGCGGCGTTCGCCCTGGCCCTGGTGCTGGGGGTCGGCACCGCGCTGGCCAGCACCTGGGCGCGGTGGGGCTGGGTGCGCAGCCTGCTGCTGGCGCTGCCCCCGCTGGGGGTCTCGCTGCCGACGTTCTGGGTCGGCCTGCTGCTGGTCCAGCTGCTGTCCTTCCGCCTGCCGCTCTTCCCCGCGCTGGGCAACGAGGGCGCCGCCAGCCTCGTGCTGCCGGCGGTGACGCTGGCCGTGCCGGTGTCGGCCTCGATCGCCCAGGTGCTCGCCCGCGGGCTGCGCACCGCCCTCGCCGAGCCCTACGTGGAGACGGCCCGCGCCAAGGGCGCCTCCCGGGCGCGCGTGCACCTGCGCCACGCGCTGCGCAACGCGACGATCCCCGCGCTGACGATCGCCGGCGTCGTCGTCGGCAACCTGCTCGCGGGCGCCGTGGTCGTCGAGACCGTCTTCTCCCGCGTGGGCATCGGCCGGCTGACGGTCACGGCCGTCAACGGCCAGGACATCCCGCTGGTGCAGGGGCTCGTGCTCCTGGCGGCGGCGGTGTTCGTGGCGACCAACCTCCTCGTCGACCTGCTCTACCCGGTCGTCGACCCGCGCATCCGCCTGCTCGGCGGCGCCCGCGCCTCCGCGCGGCGCACCGCGCGCGCCACCGCCCGTCCCGTCGTGGGGAGCACCTCGTGAGCAGCACCTCCCGCCCCGCCCCGCCGGAGTCGGTCCTCGACGTGCTGGAGATCGAGGAGCGCTACCGCCGCCAGGCCGGCGCGCTCGGCGCCCGGCGCGCGCGTCGCCGGGGGGTGCGCGTGCCGGCGTGGGCCCGCCGCCCGGACCTGCTGCTCGCGGTCGCCGTCGTCGCGCTGGTCCTGGCCTGGGCGCTGGTGCCCTCGGTGTTCACCGCGCAGAGCGCGATCGACGGCGTGCCCGCCGACCGCCTGCAGGCGCCCTCGGCGGCGCACCCGTTCGGCACCGACCACCTGGGCCGGGACCTGTTCGCCCGCGTCGTCCACGGCTCGCGGCTGACGCTGCAGGCCACGGTGCTCGCGGTGCTCATCGGGCTGGTCGTCGGTTCCGCGATCGGCCTGGTCGCCGGTTTCGTGCGCGGGCTCGTCGACGACGTCGCCATGCGCGTCGTGGACGTCCTGCTGTCCATCCCCGCGCTGCTGCTGTCGATGGCGCTCATCACGGCGCTGGGCTTCGGCACGGTGGAGGTGGCGGTCGCCGTCGGCATCGGCACCGTCGCGAACTTCGCCCGGGTGATGCGCTCGGAGGTCCTCAAGGTCGGCGCGGCCGTCTACGTGGAGGCCGCCCGGGCCGGCGGGGTGCGCACCAGCGCCGTGCTGCTGCGCCACGTCCTGCCCAACGCCGCCGGTCCCGTGCTGGCGCTGTCGGCCCTGGAGTTCGGCATCGCCGTGCTGGCCGTCTCCGCGCTGAGCTTCCTCGGCTTCGGCGCCCCGCCGCCCGCCCCCGAGTGGGGCTCGCTCGTCTCCGGCGGGCGCGACTACCTGGCCACCGCCTGGTGGCTGACCACCCTGCCGGGCCTCGTGGTCGCCGCCGTCGTGCTGTCGGCCAACCGCATCGCCCGCGCCCTGGAGCGGAGGACCGCCGCGTGAGCACCCCCCTGCTGCAGGTGAGCGACCTGCGCATCTCCTACGGCTCCGGCGACCGCCGGCGCGAGGTCGTGCGCGGCGTCTCCTTCGAGGTGCACCCCGGCGAGGTCGTCGCCGTCGTCGGCGAGTCCGGATCGGGCAAGAGCACCACCGCCCACGCCGTCGTCGGCCTGCTGCCCGCCTCCGGGACCGTGGACGGCGGGTCGGTGCGGCTGGAGGGCGAGGAGCTCGTCGGGCTGTCCGAGAAGGCGTGGCGCTCGGTGCGCGGAGCGCGCATCGGCCTGGTGCCCCAGGACCCCACGCTGTCGCTGAACCCCGTCAAGCGCATCGGCGAGCAGGTGGCCGAGGCGCTCGTGGTGCACGGGCTGGCCAGGGGCGCGGCGGCGCGCGCCCGGGCCGTGGAACTGCTCACCGCGGCCGGCCTGCCCGACGCCGGCGTGCGCGCCCGGCAGTACCCGGCCGAGCTGTCCGGGGGGATGCGCCAGCGCGTCCTCATCGCCGTCGGCCTCGCGGCCGGGCCCCGGCTGCTGGTGGCCGACGAGCCCACGAGCGCCCTCGACGTGACGGTGCAGCGCCAGGTCCTGGACCACCTGGAGCACCTGCGGCGCGAGAGCGGCACGGCGGTGCTGCTCATCACCCACGACCTCGCGGTGGCCGCCGACCGGGCCTCGCGGGTGGTGGTGGTGTCGCAGGGGCGCGTCGTGGAGACGGGCAGCGCGCGGCAGGTGCTCACCGCACCCCGCCACCCCTACACGGCCTCGCTGGTCGCCAGCGCACCCAGCCTGTCCAGCGCCCGCGTCACCGCCGTCCCGCGCCCCCTCCCGCGCGCCGCGGCGGGCGCCCCGGCGGTCCCGGCAGCGGTGGGACGCGCGGCGGCGGAACCCCTCGTGGAGGTCCGCTCGCTGGTCAAGGAGTTCGCCCTGCCCGGGCGCGGCCGCACCCAGCGCGCCGTGGACGGCGTCAGCTTCTCCATCGGGCGGGGGGAGACCGTCGGCCTGGTCGGCGAGTCCGGGTCCGGCAAGACGACCACGGCCCGCCTGGTCCTCGGCCTGGAACGCCCCACCTCCGGGCAGGTGCTCGTCGACGGCCGGGACACCACCGGTCTGCGCGGGCGCGCCTGGCGCGAGCTGCGCCGCCGGATGCAGCTGGTCTACCAGAACCCCTACGCCTCCCTGGACCCCCGGCTGGCCGTCGGCGAGACCGTCGCCGAACCCCTGCGCGCCTTCGGCGTCGGCGACCGCACGAGCCGCCGGCGGCGCGCGGCCGAGCTGCTGGAGAAGGTGCAGCTGCCGGCGGACGTGCTCGAGCGCCGTCCCGCGGAGCTGTCCGGCGGGCAGCGCCAGCGGGTCGCGATCGCGCGGGCGCTGGCGCTGGACCCCGAGCTCGTCGTCTGCGACGAACCGGTGTCCGCGCTCGACGTCTCCGTCCAGGCGCGCATCCTGGAACTGCTGGTGCAGCTGCAGGCCGACCAGGGCCTGAGCTACCTGTTCATCTCCCACGACCTCGCCGTCGTGCGCCAGGTCAGCGACCGGGTGGGGGTGATGCGCCACGGCGAGCTGGTGGAACTGGCGCCCACCGCCGAGGTGTTCACCCGCCCGCGGCACCCGTACACCGTCGAGCTGCTCGAGGCCGTCCCCGGCCGCCGGGCGATGGAGGAGGCGCGGTGACCGCGGAACCCGGCGAACTGGTGGTCCAGGTGGTCCCGGTGCACGACGACCTCGCCCGGCCGCTGTTCGACGACCTCGCCCGCGAGTACGGCACCCGCTACGGCGGAACCCCCGAGCAGGTGCGCCAGGAGCTCGAACGCTTCCCCGCCGGCGAGTTCGAGCCGCCGCACGGCGTGCTCCTGCTGCTGCTGGAGGAGGGGGGTGCCGTCGCCGGCGGCGCCTACCGCCGCTACGACGAGCGCACGGCGGAGCTCAAGCGCATCTGGACCCACCCCGCGCACCGCCGCCGCGGGCTGGGCCGGCGGGTGCTGGCCGAGCTGGAGGAGCGCGCCACCCGCGCCGGGTACTCCCGCCTGCACCTGACGACCGGCCCGCGCCAGCCGGAGGCGCGCACGCTGTACCTGCGCTGCGGCTACCGTCCGCTGTTCGACCTGGACGCCGACCCGCAGACCATCGGGCCGCTGGCCTTCGAGAAGGACCTGCCCGGCACCTGAGACGACGACGGGGCGGGTGGAGGGGAACCCCTCCACCCGCCCCGTCGTCGTCGGAGCGGTCCCGCCCGGCTCAGCCCGCGAGCGGTCGCGCGGCCTCCGCGGCCCAGGCGCGGGTGGCCTCGACGTCGCGGTGCATCTGCTCCACGAGCTCCTCGGACCCCGAGAACGCCAGCTGCGGGCGCAGGTGCCGGTGCAGCAGCACGAGCACCTCGCGGCCGTAGAGGTCGGCGCTGACGTCGAGCAGGTGCGCCTCCAGCAGGCGCACCCCGTCGGCGGCGTAGTACGTCGGCCGCCGCCCCACCGAGACCGCGGCCACGTGCACCGGGCCGTCGAGGGCGGGGTCCACCTGCACCGTGCCCGCCCACACCCCGTCGAGCAGGTGCTCGTCCTCGTCGGGCAGCGACAGGTTCGCGGTCGGGAAGCCGAGGGTGCGCCCCCGGGCGTCCCCGTGCTCCACCGTCCCGCGCACCTCGAGGACGAGACCGTCCCCCGCCGGCCGGGGCACCGGGATCCGCAGCTGCATGTCGAAGCTCCTCCACGTCGTCGGCAGGCGCCGGGCGGCGCCCACGCCTTGCCCGCGGCCTTCCGCGGACCTGGTCATCACCCGGGGCACCCCACGCACGGGAGAGGGTTGCCGGCCGACCAGCCGGGGCTTCGCGTCGGCGCTCGTGACCTGCTCCCAGGGTCCCACGCCCCCGTGAGGCGGTCAACGCGGTCACCGGCGGGGGTGTTCCCCCGCCGGTGACCGCGGGCGCTCAGCCGGCCTTCGGCAGCCCGGGCGGGTTGACCTCGGAGACCGGGACCGCCTCGTCGGCGAGGTTCCAGCGCTCCAGGGTGCTCGCGTAGGCGCCGGTCCCGATGAGGTGGTTCAGGGCGTCCGCCAGCGCCTGCACGAGGCCGTTGCCCTTCTGCGTCGTGGCGGCGATGTCGGCCTGCACCGTGCCGCCGCCGGGCACCAGGCCCACGACCTTCGTGTCCCCGGCGACGAGCGCGTGGTAGGCGGCGGTGGGGTTGGGTCCGAAGGCGGCCTGGATGCGGCCGGACCGCAGCGCCAGGTAGGTGTCGGAGGCCTGCTGGTAGTACTGGACGGTGACCGGTTCCCGGCCGGCGGCCCTGTTCTGCGCGTCCCAGTCGAGCAGCACCTTCTCCTGGTTGGTGCCCGAGCCGACCGACACCGTCAGGCCCGCGACGTCCGCCGGCCCGTCGATCGCCGTGATCCGCGAGTCCTGCGGCACCTCCCAGGCCAGCGTGTCCACGCGGTAGGAGGCGAAGTCGTACTTCTCCTTGCGCTCCTCGGTGACCGTGATGTTGGAGAACCCGACGTCGTACTGGCCGGACTCCATCGACAGGAAGAGGTTCTCCCACGACGTCGTGCGCACGTCGGGTTCGAGGTCGAGCACCTGCGCGACGAGCAGGGCGATGTCGGGTTCGACGCCGATGACGGTCTCGTCGTCGTCGGCGCGGAAGCTCAGCGGCGGGTTGCCGCTGCCGGTGGTCCCGATGACGAGCGTGCCGCGCTCGCGGATCTCCTGCGGCACCTTCGCGGCGATCTCCGGGACCGCCTCGACGGTCAGCCGGCCGGCCTGCTCGGGGCTGGTGTCCACCCCGCCGGAGGCCGCGGGCGTGGCGGCGGGGGCGGCGGCCGGGTCGGCCGACGCGCCGCTGCAGGCGGACAGCAGGGCGGGGGCGGCGGCGAGCGACACGAGCCAGGTCCTGCGGGTGATCACGGGGTCTCCTCGGGGGTCGGGCCTGCCGAGGGCAGGCCGGAGGGCGGTCCGGCGCTGCGCCGGACCGGGTTCGCGGGAGCGGGGTGGGGAGCGGGTCAGAGCACCTTGGCCAGGAAGGCGCGGGTGCGTTCGTGGCGGGGGTCGTCGAGGACCTCGGCGGCGGAACCCTCCTCGACGACGACGCCCTCGTGCAGGAACAGCACGCGGTCGGCGACCTCGCGGGCGAAGCCGATCTCGTGGGTGACCACGACCATCGTCGTGCCGGTGCGGGCCAGGTCCCGGACGACGTCGAGCACCTCGCCCACCAGTTCCGGGTCCAGCGCCGAGGTGGGTTCGTCGAAGAGCACCAGCGAGGGTTCCAGGGCCAGCGCGCGGGCGATGGCCACGCGCTGCTGCTGCCCGCCGGACAGCCGACGGGGGTACTCGTCGGCCTTGTCGGCCAGCCCGACCCGCTCCAGCAGCGCCCGCGCCTTGGGCAGCACCTCGCTGCGGCGGCGGCGCTGGGCCGACAGGGGCGCCTCGGTGACGTTCTCCAGCACCGTCAGGTGCGGGAAGAGGTTGAAGCCCTGGAAGACGAACCCGATGCCCGAGCGCTGGCGCAGCACCTCGCGCTCGTGCAGCTCGCGCAGGTGCCGGCCGGCGCGCCGGTATCCGATGAGCTCGCCGTTGACCTCGACGAGGCCGGCGTCCACCTTCTCGAGGTGGTTGACGGTGCGCAGCAGCGTGGACTTGCCGGACCCCGAGGAGCCCAGGACGACGGTGACGGTGCCGGCCTGCACGGTGAGGTCCACGCCGCGCAGCACGTGCAGGGCGCCGAAGCGCTTGTGCACGCCCTGCAGGCGCACGACGGGCTGCGGGGGCGCGCTCGCCGCGCCCGCACCGGGGGAGCTCGCGGTGGTGCTCACCGGGCCACCTCCGCCCGGTGGCCGCGGCCGGCCCGCACGGAGCGCAGCGCCCGCAGCAGCGCTGGCCGCCGGTCCTCGCGGGTGCTGCCGCGGCCGTAGTGGCGCTCCACGAGCCACTGCAGGGCCGAGAGCGCGGTCGTCAGGGCGAAGTACCACACCGCAGCCACCAGCAGCAGCGGGATCACCTGGCCGGTGCGGTTGTAGACGACCTGCACCTGGTAGAAGAGCTCGGGCAGCGCCATGACGTAGACCACCGAGGTCCCCTTCAGCAGGCCGATCACCTCGTTGCCCGTGGTCGGGACGATGACGCGCAGCGCCTGCGGCAGCTGGATGCGCCGGAACTGCCGGGCGCGGGGGATGCCCAGCGCGGCGGCGGCCTCCCGCTGCCCGGGGTCGACGGCGAGGAACCCCGAGCGCACGATCTCGGCGAAGTAGGCCGCCTGGTGCAGGCCCAGGCCGAGGAAGGCCGCGGTGACGGGGCCGACGAGGTCCTGGGTGGAGACCGTCCAGAACTGCGGGCCGAAGGGGACGCCGAACCCGATCCGGTCGTAGAGGATCGCCAGGTTGTACCAGAACAGCAGCTGCAGGATGAGGGGCACGGAGCGGAAGACGCTGACGTAGGCGAAGCTGACGCCCCTCAGCAGCGGGTTCGCCGACATCCGCATCAGCGCCAGCACGGTGCCGAGCACCAGGCCGATGGCGGTCCCGGCGAGCGTGAGGCGGACGGTCAGCCACAGCGACTCCAGGATGGTCGCCGAGAAGAGGAACTGCCCCACGGTCGGCCAGTCCCAGGCCGGGTTCGTCACCAGGGCGTTGACGGCCATCGCGGCCAGCACCGCGACGACGGCCGTCGCCGCCCAGCGCCAGGGGTGGCGCGCCGGCAGCACCTTGACCGGCTCCGCCGCCCGCGGTGCACCGGGTGCGCCGGGCGTCCCGGCGGCGGCCGCGCCGACCTGCGGCGGGGTGCTCGTGGGCGGGGTCATCCCTCGCGACCTCCGGGGGGATCGGCCGGCTGCAAGCCGGGGGTGGTGGTGGTGGGAGGGCTGCTGGCCGCGCTGGCGGACGCGAGCAGGCGGGCGGCGAGCCGGTCGTGGTGGCGGAAGAGCGGTGCGTCCGTGCCGGGGCGGGCGAACGCCGCTGCGGCGGCCTCCCCGCTCACCCAGGCGCCGGTGGCGAACCGGCGCGGGTGCACCGTGCCGTCGGCGTGCACGAGCCGGCCCTCGCCGTCGACCACGAGCCGGCCGTCGGAGAGCCTCGCCCCCTGCTGCTGCAGCTCGTGGGCGCGGACCTCGCCGCGCTCGCGCAACCGGGTCAGCAGCGCGTCGGAGGCCCGCTCCAGGTCCGGCTGCGGCAACCGGGCCTCCACCAGGGCGCGGGCGTGCAGCACGTGCGGGCCGCTGCCGGAGGTCACGACGAACGCACCCGCGTCCGCGTCGGCGCTGACGTGCACGTCGGCGCCGACGAAGCGCAGCAGCCCGGCCCGGGCCAGCGCCGCCAGCTGGCGCAGGCGCTGCGGCGGGGGGCCGGACGCGACGTGGCTGAAGAAGCCGTGCCACCACCCGTCGAGGTCCACGGCGCTGGAGCGGGCGTCCAGCCGGCCCGCCGCGTGCAGGCGGGCGGTGACGACGTACGCCGACAGCAGGGCACCGACGACCGCCGCGTCGGGGGAGTGCCGCGGGTCGCTGCGCCGGGCGCGGTCGGCCTCCAGGTGCTCCAGCACCCGCGCGTGCACCTCCTCGCCGGAGGTGCCCCACCAGCCGTCGAGGGGGCGGTCGAGCGCGCCGACGTCGAAGCGGTCCGCGGGGTCGGGGACCGCGCGGGCGACCAGCTCGTCGGCCTGGCCGCTGCCCCAGGGGGCGCGGGAGAACCGCGCGTCGAACCCGGCGGCCGCTCCCCGGGTGCGCTCGGGGTGGGCGTGGAACAACTGCCGGTAGTGCGCCCCGGCGAGCTCCTTGACCACCAGCGGCCACAGGTCGGCCCGCAGGTCCAGCGCCGCGTCCGGGCGCAGGGCGGTGGCCGCCTCGACCGTGTAGTACCGCGGCAGCCCGAGGTCGGCGGGCGCCGGGTAGCCGATCTTCGAGCGGTACGGCACATCGCGCCGCGACCCTGCGTGCAGCACGGGTTCCCGCCCGCTGGGCAGGTAGTCCAGGGACCCGTCGGCGCGTTCGGCGAAGCGCCCGCCGCGGCCCTCGGTGAGGCGGACCACGAGGTCGACGAACGCCAGGCCCATGCCCACCACGGCGACGTCCGCACCCGCGGGCAGGACGTCCAGGTCCAGGTCGCCGGTGTACCCGGGCGGCACGTAGGCGAGCCCGTGGACGTCGGCGAACGTGCGCAGCCTGCGCTCGCGCGGGCCGGGGCGCACGTCCAGGTGGCCCTGCACCAGCAGGACGGTGTCGACGGCCAGCGCTCGCTCGCGCCCGTCCAGGTGCACCAGCTGCCGGCCGTCCACCCCGTCGCGCACGTCGAGGGCGGCGTGCGGGTGCCGGTGCACGCGCACCGCGGGCGGCAGGCCGGCGAGCGTGCGCTCCCAGGCCCAGTGCAGGTAGCGGCTGGCCAGCCGCCGGGAGACGAAGGAACCCTCGTGGACCGCGAGCACCTCCCGGTGCAGCAGGTCGTCGCCCGCGGCGGCCGCCTCGGCCGCCAGTCGCGAGCGGTGCTCCTCGACCCAGCCGTGCAGCGACGGCCCGGTCGCCACCCGGCCGGTCAGGCCGGTGACGCTGTCGTCGGGCAGGACGGTGATGTCCGCCGCCCGCGAGTTCATCCACAGCAGGGGTTCCTGCTCCCGCCGCCAGACGCGGCCGGCGCCGGAGTCGAACGGGTCGGCGACGTGGACGTCCAGCGCGGTGCCCGACAGGGCCGCGCGGGCGCCGAGGCGCTGCAGCAGGCCGAGGGTCCGCGGCCCGGCGCCGACGACGCAGAGGCTGCGCACGGCGGCGGGGTCCCCGGTGAGGTCCTCGGTCGGTTCGTCGGTGAGTTCTCCGGCAGGGCTTCCGGTGGTGTTCCCGGTGGGCACGGGTGGGCTCCTGGGGTGCGCGCGTCGGCGACGCGGGGGACGTCCGGGGGTTCCGGGAGGCGCGTGCCTCCCGCCGCGGCGGACGCTGGTCAGCGACCCGGACAGGTGGCGGAGCTCAACCGCCCGAGGTCCACGTGACGGCGCCGGACGAGGGGCGTGCCGGTGTCGGTGCTGCGCATGTCCTGCTCCCATCGGCCTGGCGGGAGCACCCGCACCCGGAGTTCCGGGGGGTTGCTGCGGCGTCGTCGAGCCAGGTCTCTCGGCCGCTCTGGATGGATGGTGGAAACCTACCGCACCTGGAGCGCGCTGCGCCAGAGCCGTTGCGGGGCAGCGTGCTCCGGGTGTCGGGTCGGCGCCGGGTCGGCGCCGGGTCAGCGCCGGGTGAGCGGGGGCCGCAGCCCCAGGTGCTCGCGCAGCGTCGTCCCGACGTACTCGGCGGGGTACGCGCCGCGCTCCTGCAGCGCGGGCACGAGCTGGTCGACGATCTCGTCGAGCCCGCTCGGCACCAGGTACGGGGAGACGTTGAACCCGCTGCTGGCGCCCGTGCGGACCCAGCGCGTCAGCTCGTCGGCCACCTGCGACGGGGTTCCCGAGAAACCCCGCTCGGAGGAGTTGTGGATGACCAGCTCGCGCAGCGAGAACTTGTTCTCCTCCGCGACGGCGCGCCAGTGCCGGGCGATCTCGCGCGGGTCGTGCCCCTGCCGGGCGGCGCCGCGGGTCCCGTCGATGCCGCTGATGACCGGGTCGTGCGCGGGCAGCGGCCCGTCCGGGTCGTAGCCGGAGAGGTCCTCGCCCCAGACCTGCCCGACCAGCGACAGGGCGGTCGCGGGGGTCACCTGGTTCTCCACCACCCAGCGCGCCTTCTCCTCGGCCTCGGCCTCGGTGTCGGCGAGCACGATCTGGGTGCCGGGCAGCACGAGGACGTCGTCCTCGGGGCGGCCGGCGGCCACGACACGCCGGCGCAGGTCGTCGGCGAAGGCGAGGGCGTCGGCGTGGTGGGTGCCGTGCCGGGAGAAGACCACGTCCGCCGAGCGCGCCGCGAAGTCGCGGCCGGCGGGGGAGTCCCCGGCCTGGAACACCACCGGGTGCCCCTGCGGGCTGCGCGGCACCGTGGGGGAGATCTCCACGTCGAAGAAGGCGTCGTCGGCGCGCACCGGGGAGAACCCCGCACCGTCCCAGCTGTCCCAGACCCGGCGGGCCAGGGCGACGAAGCGCTCGGCGCGCTCGTAGCGGTCGGCGTGGTCCAGGTACCCGCCGCGGCGGAAGTTCTCGCCCGTCCAGGCGTTGTCGGTCGTCACGACGTTCCAGGCGGCCCGGCCGCCGGAGAGCACGTCGAGCGAGGCCAGCCGCCGCGCCAGGTCCGCGGGGTCGTTGTAGGTGGTGTTCTGGGTGGCGACCAGGCCGATGCGCTCGGTCAGGCCCGCCAGGGTCGCCAGCTCGGTGAGCGCGTCGGGGCGGCCGACGACGTCGAGGTCGTGCAGGCGCCCGCGCTGCTCGCGCAGCCGCAGCCCCTCCCCGAGGAAGAACGCGTCGAACAGGCCCCGCTCGGCGGTGCGGGCCAGCTGAACGAACGTGGAGTGGTGCAGCTGGGAACCGCTGCGCGGGTCCGACCAGATGGTCCCGTGGTTGACCCCCTGGAAGAACACCCCGAAGTGGACGGTGGCGTCGGGGTGGCGCAGGTCGTCGGTGGGTGCGGTGCTCACGCCTGGCTCCCGGAGAGGGTGGAGAACTGGTTGACCGGCCGCGGCAGGCCGAGGGTGGAGCGCAGCGTCGAGCCGCTGGGCGGCGGCTGCAGCAGGCGCGAGACGCGCAGCGCGGGCAGCGTCGTGCGCACCAGCTGGCGCAGGTCCTCGTCGAGGACGGCCGCGTGCAGGCGCACCCCGTCGACGCGGCCGGCCAGCTCCTGCAGGAACCGGGCGAAGGCCTCGCCCGAGCCGCTCCAGCGCACCCGCCCGCCGGCGGGGGCGGCCGCGTCGGCGTCCAGGGCCCGCAGCCGCTCGTCGGCCGGGGCGGCCTCGGTGTCGAGCGCGAACTCGACCTCGACGACGACCAGCGGGCCGCCCGTGCTGCGGTGCGCCTCGGCGTCGCCGGTGAGCACGACGTCGGCGACGCCCGCGGCGCCGGCCGCCGGCAGGTCCTGCGCCCGCACCGCCACGACCGGCTGGCCCTGCGGCGGCCGCGGGACGGTCAGCGGTCCCCGCACCGACCACCGGCCGGTGTCGACGTCCACCGGGTGCAGCCGGTCGCGGTCCACGTAGCGCCCGGTGGCCACGTCGCGGACGACGGCGTCGTCCTCCCAGGAGTCCCACAGCGCCCGCACCGTGCGGACGACGTCCGCGAGCTCGGTGCGCGCGTCCTCGCCGGCGAGCACCGGCAGGCCCACCGCCCGCGCCGCGGCGGGCGGCGAGGTGGAGGCGACCCACCCGGCGCGGCCGGCGGAGGAGTGGTCCAGCGAGGCGATCTGCGCGGCGAGGTGGAAGGGCTCGGAGTACGTCGTGGCGGCGACGGGCAGCAGGCCGATCGCCTCGGTGGTGCCCGTGAGGAAGGCTGCGCGCTGCACGGCGTCGAGGTGGCCGACGGGGTTGCGCGCGTCGGGCAGCGGGGAGTCCTCGAAGGTGAGCGCCGTCAGACCCTGCGCTTGGGCGGTGACCGCGGACTCGCGCAGCCGGGCGCCGGAGAACACGGCCTCGGGTGCGGTGCGCGAGCGGCGCCAGGCGGCGGGGTGCCAGCCGCCGCCGTCGACGTCGAGGAGGAGGTGGAACGGGGTGGGCATGGCGGCTCCGGTCGGTCGGCGGGCGACCCCGGTGCGCTCCGGCACCGGGGTCGCCCGCTGGGGTTTCGAGGGGTTCTCCTCAGAGGTCGCGGCGGGTCGCCGCACCGGCCGTCACGGCCGGGCGGCGGGTTCCGTGGTGGGCAGGCCGGCCGCCTTCCACGCCGGGAAACCGCCCGCCACGTGCACGACGTCGGTGAAGCCGGCGGCCAGCAGCTGGGCGGTGACCGGCCCGGACCCCGCGGGCGACCCGCAGATCACCACGACGGGCTGGTCCGGGCCGCGCAGCTGCTCCAGCGCGCCGGGAGCGCCCGCGGCGAACCGCTGCGCGACCTCGTCCTTGGCGACGACGACGGCCTGCGGCAGCCCGCCCGCCGCGGCGCGGCCGGCCTCACTGCGCACGTCGACGAGCAGTGCGCCGCCGTCGACGGCGCGCCCGGCGCTCGCGGCGTCGACGAGCGGCGCCTCGGTCGGGGCCTGGTCGGGGGTGGTGCTCACGGTTCCTCCTGGTCTCGCGGGTGGGGCCTCGCGGGTGGGGCCCGGCGGGTGGGGCCCGGCGGGTGGGGCCCGGCGGGTGGGGTCAGCGCGCCGGCGCGTGCAGGACGTCGTCGGGAGCGTCGAGGGGAGCGTCGAGGGGAGCGTCGTCGAGGACGAGCTCGAGGAAGTCCGCGGGGGCGGGCCGCGGGTCGTCCAGCGGGCCCCAGGCGCCGTCGACGACGCCGTACTCCAGCCGCGGCCCGCTCGCGAGGAACTGCTCGAGGGCGCCCAGGAGCCGCTCGACGTCCCGCGAGCTCGTGCCGACCCCGGTGGAGGCGCGCAGCCCGCCGGTGGGGATCCCCAGCGAGTCCGCGAACCGGTGGGCGCAGAAGCGCCCGTCGCGCACGCCGACGCCGTGCTCGGCGGACAGGTAGGCCGCGACGGCGGAGGCGTCGTGGCCGGGCAGCGTGAACGTCACGACGCCGACCGCGTCCGCGGGGTGCGGGCGCACGACCACGACGCCCTCCAGCGCGCCGAGCCCCTCGACCAGCTGCTCGCGCAGTGCGGCCTCGTGCGCCTCCAGCGCCCCGTCGGGCAGGGCGGACAGCGTGGCGCAGGCCTCGGCCAGCGCGACCGCCCCGACGACGTTGGGCGAACCCGCCTCGTGCCGGTCCGCGCCCACGGCCCAGCGCACCGCGTCCGCGCGCACGTCCAGCGTGGCGCCCCCGCCGGCCAGGTACGGTTCCGCGGCGTCCAGCCAGTCGCGGCGGCCGACGAGCGCGCCGGCGCCGAACGGCGCGTACAGCTTGTGCCCCGACAGCGCGATCCAGTCGATCCCCGCCGCGGCGATCTCCACGCGCCGGTGCGGCAGCAGCTGGGCGCCGTCCACCGCCACGCGGGCGCCCGCGGCGTGCGCGGCCCGGGCCAGCCGGTGCAGCGGCAGCACCTCCCCGGTGACGTTGGAGGCGCCGGTGACGGCCAGCAGCGCGTAGCCGCCGCCGGCCAGCTCCGCCGCCAGCGCGTCGGCGGTGGCCCGCGCGTCCGGGCCGCCGCGCACGACCGTGGTGCGCGCCGAGCGCTGCCAGGGCAGCAGGTTCGCGTGGTGCTCGACGTCCGCCACCAGCACCCGCCCGCCGTCCGGCACCGCGCGCGAGAGCAGGTCCAGCGCGTCGGTGGTGCTGCGGGTGAAGACCACCACGTCGTCCGGGCGGGCGCCCACGAAGGCCCCCACCCGCTCGCGCGCGGCCTCGAACAGCGCCGTGGAGACCCGCGAGAGGTACCCCGCGCCGCGGTGCACGCTGGCGTAGTGCGGCAGCAGCCGCGCCACCCGGTCGGCCACCGCCTCCAGCGCGGGGGCGCTCGCGGCGTTGTCGAGGTTGACGTACCGGGCCCGGCCACCGGTGGCCAGCGGGACGCGCGTGGCGGCGCCGACGACGGGCAGCAGCGGGCCGAGCGCGGTGGGACGGCAGGGGGTGGGCAGGGTGCCGAGGGTCACGGGGCCTCCAGGGACGAGGACCTGCCGGAGACCGGGGGCGCCCGGCCAGGTCCGCGCTTGCGGGCACCACCTCGGTGCCCACCAGGTCGTCACCCGGGGCACCCCGCCGCGGAGGAGGGTTGCCGGCCAGCGAGCCGGGGCTTCGCGCTGGCGCTCATGACCTGTCCGGAGAGTGCCACGACCGGGTGCTGCGCGGCAACACCGGCGCGGTGCCTGCGCGGCACCGGCGCGGCGCGGGCGGGTGGGCGGCGGGCCGCCGCCCCGGGTGGGCCGGACGGGGGTGCCCTCGCGCGGACCCTTGAAACCCGGCGACCTCCCGGTCTACTGTCGAACGACACCATCCAGAGCGGCCGAGAGTCCTGGCTCGACGACGCCGCAGCAACCCCCCGAGCCCGGGCGCGGGTGCTACCGCCAGGTCGATGGAGTTCGGAATGGACGCACCACCTGTCGCCGACGCCTGCCCGCCTGCGGGACGGGTGCCGCGGAGATGACCCTCGCTGCGCTCGTCGCCGGTGCGACGGGGCGGCCCACCCTCAGCCTGGAGCTGTTCCCCCCGCGCACCGACGCGGGACGCGGTGCGCTGCAGCGCTCGCTGGACGAGCTGCTGGCCGCGCGCCCCGACTTCGTCTCGGTGACGTTCGGCGCGGCCGGCGGAACCCGTGAGCGCAGCCGGGAACTGCTGGCGCACGTGCTGAGCACGACGGCGGTCCCGGCGATGGCGCACCTGACGTGCGTGGGTTCCTCGCGCCGCCAGGTCGTCGAGCTGGCCCAGGAGTTCCTGGACGCCGGGGTCCGCGACTTCCTCGCGCTGCGCGGGGACCCGCCGGCCGGGGCCCCGGACTGGCGGCCGCACCCCGACGGCGTGCCCACCGCCCGGGACCTCGTCGAACTCCTGCAGGTCGCCGACCGGCGGCGGCGGGCGCTGCGGGGAGCCTCGCTGCCACCGGGGGAGGGCGCGCTGAGCCTGGCCGTCGCCGCCTTCCCCCGTGCCCGCTGCGAGGCCGACCTGGCGGTCCTGCGCGCCAAGCAGGACGCCGGTGCGCATTTCGCGGTCTGCCAGGTCACCTTCTGCGCGCAGGAGTACGCCGCCTTCGTGCGGCGGGCCCGCGCGGCCGGGGTGAGCATGCCGCTGCTGCCGGGGCTGGCCGTCAGCGACGACCCCCGGCGGTTGCGCCGCATCGGCGAGCTCACCGGGGTGCAGGTGCCCGGACCGCTGCTGGCGGCTCTCGACGCGGGCGACGCGGCGCAGCGCCGGCGGGTCGCGACGGCGTTCACCGCGGCGCTGGCCCGCGGGCTGCTGGACGCGGGCGCCCCGGGTCTGCACCTGTACACCTTCAACGCCGCCGCCGCGGCCCTCGACCTGCTCGACCACCTGGACCTGCCCCGCTCCACGGGCCCCGCCGACCCCGCGCGCCCCGTGGACACCGGGAACCCCGGGAACCCCGGGAACCCCGGGAACCCCGGGAACCCCGGGAACCCCGGGAACCCCGGGAACCCCGGACACCCCCTGAACACCGAGAACCCCCGCGTCGCAGCGGTAGGAGGCCCCCGATGACCGGACCCACCAGCAGCCCGAGCAGCACGCCCGCCTGGAGCGCGACCGTGCTGGGCTACCCCCGCACCGGTGCGGACCGGGAGGCCAAGAAGGCGCTGGAGGCGCTGTGGGCCGGGCGGGCCGACCTCGCCGCCACCGAGGCCGCGCTGGCCGGTGTCCGGGCCGCGACCGTGCGCCGCCTGAACTCCCTCGGCCTGCCCGCCCACGACGCCTCCATCCCCTCGGCGTTCTCCGCCTACGACCAGGTCCTCGACGCGGCCGTCGCCCTCGGCGCGGTGCCCGACCGCTTCGCCGACGTCGTCGGCGGCGACGGCCGCGTGGACCTGGTGGGGTACTCCACGATCGCCCGCGGTCGCGGCGCCGACGCCCCGCTGGAGATGACGAAGTGGTTCGACACCAACTACCACTACCTCGTCCCGGAGATCTCCCCGTCCACCTCCTTCCGCTTCGCCGACGACCGCGGCGTGCGGGAGTTCTCCGAGGCGCTCGCCGACGGGTTCCTCACCCGCCCCGTGGTCGTGGGACCCGTGACGTTCCTGCTGCTGTCGAAGCCGGCCGCGGGCAGCCCCGACGGCTTCGCGCCGGTGCAGCGCCTGGACGACCTGCTCGGCGCCTACGAGGACCTGCTGCGCGCGTACGCCGCCGCCGGTGCCGAGTGGGTCCAGCTGGACGAACCCGCCCTGGTGAGCGGTTCGGCCACCGCCGGGGTGGCGGACCCGGCCGGTCTCGTCGCCACCGCCTACGAGCGGCTCTCGCGCTCGCCCGGCCGTCCCCGGCTGCTGGTCACCACCCCCTACGGCGATCCGGGCGAGCTGCTGGAACCGCTGGCGCGCACGGCGGTCGACGGCCTCGCGCTGGACCTCGTGCGCGGCTCGGCGCCGCGCGACACCTCGCTGCTGGCCGGCAAGACCGTCGTGGGCGGCGTCGTCGACGGCCGCAACGTCTGGCGCGCGGACCTGAGCGCCGCGCTGCGGGTGCTGCGCCCGCTGCAGGGCGCGGCCGCGCACGTCGTGGCCGGGACGTCCACCTCGCTGCTGCACGTCCCGCACGACGTGGACCGGGAGAGCGGGCTGGACGAGCGCCTGCGCGGCTGGCTGGCGTTCGCCGACCAGAAGGTCGCCGAGGTGGTCGTGCTGGGAACCGCGCTGCGCGACCCCGACGCCGTCGGCGAGGTGCTGACCGCCTCCGCCGCCGCCCGGGCCGACCGGGTCGGCGCCCCCGGGGTGGTGCGTGCCGAGGTGCGCTCGCGGCTGGCCGCGCTGACGCCGCAGGCCTTCCGCCGCAGCGACTACGCCGTGCGCCGCAACGCCCAGGACGAGGCGCTGGGCCTGCCGCTGCTGCCGACGACGACCATCGGCTCCTTCCCGCAGACCGCCGGCATCCGCCGTGCGCGCGCGGCGTGGGCGCGCGGGGAGTCCGACGACACCCGCTACGAGGACTACCTGCGCAGCGAGATCGACCGCGTCGTCGCCCTGCAGGAGGAGCTGGGCCTGGACGTGCTCGTGCACGGCGAGCCCGAGCGCAACGACATGGTCCAGTACTTCGCCGAGCACCTGGAGGGTTTCGCCGTCACCGCGCACGGCTGGGTGCAGTCCTACGGCTCGCGCTGCGTGCGCCCGCCGATCCTCTTCGGCGACGTCGTGCGCCCGGAGCCGATCACGGTGCCGTGGAGCGCGTACACCCGCAGCCGCACCGCGAAGCCGGTGAAGGGGATGCTGACCGGCCCGGTGACGATCCTCGCCTGGTCGTTCGTGCGCGACGACCAGCCGCTGGCCGACACCGCCTCCCAGGTGGCCCTCGCCCTGCGCGACGAGGTCGCCGACCTGGAGGCCGCCGGCATCGGGATCGTGCAGGTGGACGAACCCGCGCTGCGCGAGCTGCTGCCGCTGCGGGCCGAGGACCAGCCGGCCTACCTGCGCTGGTCGGTGGACGCCTTCCGGCTGGCGACCGCGGGGGCGGCCGACGCCACCCAGGTCCACACCCACCTGTGCTACTCGGAGTTCGGCGAGGTCATCGACGCCATCGACGGCCTGGACGCCGACGTCACGAGCATCGAGGCGGCCCGCTCGCGCATGGAGGTCCTGGCCGACATCGCCCGCGTCGGCTTCGCGCGCGGCATCGGGCCGGGCGTGTGGGACATCCACTCCCCGCGGGTGCCCTCGACCGAGGAGATCGCCGAGCAGCTGCGCGCCGCCGTCGCCGCGGTCCCCGCGCGCCAGGTGTGGGTGAACCCCGACTGCGGGCTGAAGACCCGCGGCTACGAGGAGACGACGGCCTCGCTGCGCCACCTCGTCGCGGCGGCGCACGCCGTGCGCGCCGAGCTCGCGGCCCGGCCGGTCACCGCCCCCGCCTGAGGGCGCGTCCCCACCGCCCCGCCGGGGGCGGGCTCGCGGAGCCCGCCCCCGGCGTCCCGGCCATGCCCTAGGCTGGCCCGACCATCCAGAGCGGCCGAGAGACCTGGCTCGACGACGCCGCAGCAACCCCCCGACGGGGAGGGTGCTCATGCCAGGACCGATGGGAGGACCTGTGGGTCGTGCCGGTGACCTCACCCCGCGTGAGGCCTACGAGCTCGTCCGCGACGACGCCGACGCCGTCCTCGTCGACGTGCGCACCGAGGCGGAGTGGCGCTACGTCGGCGTGCCCGACACGACGGCGACGGGCAGGCAGCCGGTGTTCGCCTCCTGGCTGCCGGTCGAGGAGGAGGCACCCGGTGCCCGGTTCCTCGCCGAGCTCGCCGCCGCGGGCGTCACCGCCGAGCGCGGTGGCCCGGTGGTGTTCCTGTGCCGCTCCGGGCAGCGCTCGGTGGGTGCGGCCGAGGCGGCCACGGCCGCGGGCATCGTCCCCAGCTACAACGTCCTCGACGGCTTCGAGGGCCCGCTGGACGCCGACGGGCACCGCGGCGGCGCCGGCTGGCGCGCCGAGGGCCTGCCGTGGCGGCAGTCGTGAGCCCGGCGGGCGGGAGCGGCGGCGGGAGCGGCGGCGGGAGCGGCGGCGGGAGCGGCGGGGCGGGCGCACCGGGCTGGCGCCCGGACACCCTCGCCGTGCGGGCCGGGCTCGCGCGCTCGGGGTTCGAGGAGACCGCCGAGGCGCTGTACCTGACCTCCGGGTACGTGTACGCCTCGGCCGCCGACGCCGAGGCCGCCTTCAGCGGCGACGCCGACCGCTACGTGTACTCCCGCTACGGCAACCCCACCGTCTCGGTGTTCACCGAGCGGCTGCGCGCGCTGGAGGGGGCGCAGGCCTGCTACGGCCTGGCCAGCGGGATGTCGGCCGTCTTCTACGCCCTCGCCGCGCTGCTGGGCGCCGGGGACCGGGTCGTGGCCGCCCGCAGCCTCTTCGGCTCCTGCTTCGTGGTCCTCGACGAGATCCTGCCGCGCTGGGGGGTGGTCACCGAGTTCGTCGACGGCGAGGACCTCGCCCAGTGGGAACGCGCCCTGGCCACGCCCGCGCAGGCGGTGTTCTTCGAGACCCCCGCCAACCCCATGCAGACCCTCGTCGACATCGAGGCCGTCGCGCAGCTGGCGCACGCCGCCGGTGCCGTCGTCGTGGTCGACAACGCCTTCGCCAGCCCCGTCGGGCAGCGGCCCCTGCTGCTGGGCGCCGACGTCGTCGTGTACTCGGCGACCAAGCACGTCGACGGCCAGGGCCGCGTCATGGGTGGCGCGGTGCTCGGCAGCAGCGAGTTCGTCGACGGCCGCTTCCGCGAGCTCACCCGGCACACCGGCCCCACGCTCAGCCCCTTCAACGCCTGGACGCTGGCCAAGGGCCTGGAGACGCTGGGGCTGCGGGTGCGGCACTCGGCCGCGAGCGCGCTGCGCATCGCCGAGCACCTGGAGGCCGCCCCCGGCGTGCGCCGGGTGCGCTACCCGCTGCTGCCCAGCCACCCGCAGTTCGACCTCGCGAAGCGGCAGATGGAGCTCGGCGGGACGACGGTCACCTTCGAGCTCGACGCGCCGGACGGGCGCGGGAAGGAACGCGCGTTCGAGGTCCTCGACGCGCTGCGCACGATCGACATCTCCAACAACCTCGGCGACGCCAAGTCGCTGGCCACCCACCCCGCGACGACGACGCACCGCCGGCTCGGCGCCGACGGCCGCGCCGCCATCGGCCTGGGCGACGGCGTGCTGCGGTTGTCGGTGGGCCTGGAGGACCCCGACGACCTGCTCGACGACCTCGACCGCGCCCTGCGCCGCTGAACCCGACCCACCCGAACGGAGCACCACGTTGTCCACCGCCCGGTCCACCGCCCGCCGGATCCCCGTCAGCCACGCCGGCAGCCTGCCCCGCACCCCGGAGCTGATCGCCGCCAACGAGGCCCGGCGCACCGCCGAGGACGGGTTCACCCTGGAGCGCACGCCCGAGTTCGAGCGCCTGCTCACCGACGCCGTCGTCGACCTCGTGCGGCGGCAGGCCGAGCTCGGCGTCACGATCGTCGGCGACGGCGAGTACGGCAAGGCGATGTCCAGCGCCGTGGACTACGGCGCCTGGTGGTCGTACTCCTTCCAGCGCGTCTCCGGGCTGGAGATCACCGGCGAGGACCTGTTCACCCAGCCCGTCGTGCGCTCCGAGCCGGGGAAGGTGCGGCTGACGAGCTTCCCCGACCGCCGCGACTGGACGATCTTCAAGGACGCCTACACCGACCCGACCTCGGGGATCTCCACCGGCAAGAACGCCACCGCGTTCCCCGCCACCACCGGGCCGCTGTCCTACACCGGCCAGGAGGCGATCGCCTCCGACATCGCCAACCTCACGGCCGGTCTGCGGGCGGCCGGGATCCCGCTGGAGCAGGGGTTCATCACCTCCCTGTCCCCGGGCAGCGGGGCGCGCATCTCCAACCGGTACTACGCCACCGAGGAGGAGCACATCTGGGCGTGGGCGGAGGTCATGCGAGAGGAGTACCGGGCCATCGTCGACGCGGGGCTGACGGTGCAGGTGGACGACCCGTCCATCGCGGAGAACTGGGACCAGATCAACCCCGAGCCGAGCGTGGAGGACTACCGCGCCTTCACGAGGATCCGCGTCGAGGCGCTCAACCACGCCCTGCGCGGCCTCCCGCCGGAGCAGGTGCGCTTCCACCTGTGCTGGGGCAGCTGGCACGGCCCGCACACCACCGACGTCGAGTTCAAGCACATCGTCGACCTCATGCTGCAGATCGAGGCCGGCAGCTACTCCTTCGAGGCCGCCAACGTCCGCCACGAGCACGAGTGGAAGGTGTGGAAGGACGTCCAGCTGCCCGCCGGCAAGAAGATCGTGCCCGGGATCGTCAGCCACGCCACGAACGTCGTGGAGCACCCGGAGCTGGTGGCCGACCGCATCGAGCGCTTCGCGTCGGTGGTCGGGGCCGAGAACGTCATCGCCTCCACCGACTGCGGCCTCGGCGGCCGCATCCACCCGCAGATCGCGGTGGCCAAGCTCGCCGCGCTCGGCGAGGGCGCGCGCCTGGCCGCCGCCCGCCTGTCCGGGTGATCCGGTGAGCGCGGAGCCGCTCGGCGCGCAGGCCGGGCGCGAGCGCGGGGAGTCCGCCGCCTGGGCCACCTGGCAGGCCTCCCCGTGGGGGCGGTTGCGCTACCGGGTCGTCGGGCGCGTCCTGCGCCGCTGGTGCACCGTCCTGGGACCCGGCCCGCTGCGGGTGCTGGACGCCGGCGGCGGCGACGGCCGCGACGCGCTGCAGCTGGCGCTGGCGGGGCACGCGGTGACGGTGCTGGACCGCTCGCCCGAGCAGCTGGCCCTGGCCCGCGCGGCGGCCGCGGCGGCGGGCGTCGGCGAGCGGCTGCACACCGTCGCCGCCGACCTGGAGGACCTCACGGCCCTGGCGGCGCTGACCCGCCACCGCGAGGGCGGCTCGGGCTCCTTCGACGTCGTGCTGTGCCACGACGTGCTGCAGCACCGCACCTCGCACGAGCAGGTGCGCGCCGACGTCGCCACGCTGACCTCCTCGGTGCGCCCGGGGGGACTGCTGTCCCTGCTGGCGCCGAACCCGGCCGCCGACGTCGTGGCGGCGGCGCTGCGGGAGGGGCCGGCCGCCGCGTGGGTGGCGCTGGAGGCCGAGCGCGCCCTCGACCCGGCGACCGGCCGCTCGACGCTGCGGCTGGAGGCCGCCTTCGCCGAGGAGGCGCTGGCGGCCGCGGGCTGCGAGGTGGCCGAGCGCGCCGGCGTCCTGGCCGTCACGACGCTGCTGGAGGACGCCGAGCGCGTCGACGAGCGGCTCGCGGCCGACCTGGAGGAGCTGGAGGTCGAGCTCAGCGGCCGCCCGGAGTTCCGCCCGACGGCACGCTTCTGGCACCTCGCGGGGCGACGACGCTGACGGCGGCCGGCGCGGCCCCGTCCGCGACCGCGTCCACGAGCGCCAGCAGGTCCACCGCGATCCGGTCGTTGAGCCGGAAGAACCCCGCGTCCAGCCGCGGCCGGGCGAAGGCCGCCGCCCAGCCGCCGCCGGCCACCCACGGGCCGACCGCGAAGCGCCGCGGGTGCGCCCGCCCCCACCGGTCGACGACCCGCTGAGCGGGGTCCACGACGAGGCGGCCGTTGGCCAGCTCGTGCCCGTCGCCGGTCGCGAAGCTCTGCTCGCCGACCTCGCCGCGGGCGGCCAGCGCCGACAGCAGCGGGTCGGCGCTGTCGCGCACGCTCGGCTGCGGCAGCCGCGCGTCGACCAGCACGCGGGCGCTCACCTCGTGCGGGCGCTCGGCCGAGCGCGCGCTCCAGCACCCGCGCTCCTCGTCGGCGCGGACCTCCAGCTCGCCGCCGAGGAAGCGCACGACCCCCGCGTCGGCCAGGGCCAGCAGCTGCCGCAGCCGCTGCGGCGGCGGGCCGGAGGCGACGTAGCTGAAGAAGCCGTGCCACCAGCCGTCGACGTCGACCGCCGCCGAGCGGGCCTCCAGCAGCCCGCGGCGCGTCAGCTCGGCGACGGTGGCGTAGCAGGACAGCAGCGCCGCGAACACCGCGGCGTCGGGGCTGTGGCGGGGGTCGGCGCGGCGCTCGACGTCCGCGGCGACGTGGGCGCGCACGCGCTCGTGCACGGACTCGCCGTCACCCGCCCCCCGGCCGGCCAGCGGCCGGTCCAGCGCCGGCAGGTCCAGGCGGTCCGCCGGGTCGGGCACCGCGGCCTCCACCAGGGCGTCCAGCTCGGCGCTGCCCCACGCGGCGGCGGCGAAGCGCCGGTCGAACTCCGCGGCCGGCAGGCGGGTCCGCTGCGGGTGCCGGGTGAACAGCTCGTGGTAGTGCGCCCCCGCGAGCTCCTTGGCGATCAGCGGCCACACGTCGGCGCGCAGGTCCAGCTCCCGCCCGCGCCGGGCGGCCGCCTCGGCGGTGAAGAAGCGCGGCAGCGGCGGGCGGCTCGCGAGCTCGTAGGTGATCTTCGAGCGGTACGGCACGCCGCGGCGGCTGCCCACGTGCAGCCTGGGCTCGCGGCCGCTCGGCTCGTAGCGCAGCGTCCCGCCCGGACCGGTGCGGAAGCGCCCGCCGCGCCCCTCGGCGACGAGCACCACGAGGTCGACGAACGCCAGGCCCATGCCGGAGACCAGGACGTCCTCGCCGGGCGGCAGCAGGTCGAGGTCGTCCTCCAGCCCCAGGTCGCCGGTGTACCCGGGCGCCACGTAGCCCAGGCCGTGGCGGTCGGCGAACCGCCGCAGCGCCTGCTCGCGGGGGCCGGGGAGCACGTCGGGGTGCCCCTGCGCGAGCAGCACCGCGTCCACCTCCAGCGTGCCGCCGTCGTCGAGCCGCACGAGCTGGCGGCCGCCGGCGCCCTCGCGCAGGTCGACGGCGCGGGCGGTGTGCTCGTGCAGCGCCACCGTCGCCGGCAGCGCCTCGCGCACCCGCTCCCAGGCCCAGCGCAGGTAGTGGCTGCCGAGCGCGCGCGAGACGAAGGTGCCCTCGCCGACGCCGAGCACCTCCCGGTGCAGCTCGTCCTGCCCCTGCTGCGCGAAGCGCTCCGCGAGCTCGGCGCGGTGGGCGTCCAGCCAGGCGAACAGCGTCGGCCCGGTGCGCAGCGGGCCGGACAGCGTGCACGACTCGTCCGGCAGCACCGTGACGTCGGCGGCGCGGGAGTTCATCCACAGCAGCGGGTGCTGCTCGGCGCGCCAGATCCGCCCGGACCCCGGCGGGTACGGGTCGACGACGTGCACGTCGAGGCGGCGGCCGCGCGCACCGGCGTGCGCGCCGAGGCGGTCGAGCACGCCCAGGGCGCGCGGACCCGCGCCGACCAGGCACAGGGAGGGGGCGCGGGAGGTGACGGGGGAGGTGACGGGGGAGGGCAGAGCGGGCACGGGGGCTCCTGACGAGGGGGTGGACCCACCGCGGGGGGTGGGCGCGCGGACCTCGTCAGGAACAGGTGCAGGTGTGCGTGCGGCACAGGTCGACGTGGCGACGGCGCACCAGCCGGCCGTTCGTCGTCCCGGGGATCCGCACGCGCCCACGGTACGGGAGGGCCCGCCCCGGCTCCAGCGGTGGACCGTCCGCCGTGCGCTGCGGGGCGGGCGCGATGATGGGCGCGTGAGCGGAACCTTCGCCCGGTGAGGCGCCCCCGATGACCCTGGAATCCCTCGGGCTGCTGACGGTGCTGCTCCTGGTCGCCGCGGCCTTCCTCGCCGGGTGGGTCGACGCCGTGGTCGGCGGTGGCGGGCTGGTGCAGCTGCCGGTGCTGCTGCTGGTGCCCGGCATGGACCCGGTGCAGGCGCTCGGCACGAACAAGCTGGCCGCGGCGATGGGGACCGCCACGAGCGCGGCGACCTACTACCGCCGGGTGCGGCCGAGCCTGCGCACCGCCCTGCCCACGGCCGCGGTCGCCGCCGCGGGTGCCGCCGGCGGGGCGCTGTGCGCCGCCGCGGTGCCCGACGGCGTGCTGACACCGGTGATCCTCGTGGCGCTCGTGCTCGTGGCCGCCTACACGCTGCTGCGCCCGAGCCTGGGGGAGCGCACGGCGCTGCGCTTCAGCGGTTCGCGGCACGCGGTGGTCGCCGCGGTGGTGGGCGCGGTCATCGGCTTCTACGACGGCATCGCCGGCCCCGGGACCGGCGCCTTCCTCGTCTTCACCCTCGTCGGCCTGCTCGGCTACGCGTTCCTGCAGGCCAGCGCGACGGCGAAGATCGTGAACCTGGCCACCAACGTCGGCGCGCTCGTGGTGTTCACCCGGCACGGCTCGGTGCTGTGGGCGCTCGGCCTGGTCATGGGGGTCGCCAACCTCGCCGGCGGCTACCTCGGTGCGCGCACGGCCGTGGCGGCCGGCAGCAGGTTCGTGCGCACCGTCTTCCTCGCCGTCGTCGCCGTCCTCATCGCCCGCCTGGGCTGGCAGGTGCTGCACGGCTGAGGTCCCGCCCGCCGCACGCGGACGACCCGCCCCCGCGCGGTGCGGGGACGGGTCGGGGACCTCGGACGGGACCTCGTGCGGGACCGGGGCGGTGGACCGGGGTCAGGACCCGTCGTCGGTGCTGGGCGCCTCGGCCGGTGCGAGCAGCCGGTCGTAGACCAGGGCGGCGAGGACGCCGCCGGCGAGCGGGCCCACCACGTAGGCCCAGAAACCGGTCCAGGTGCCGGACACCAGGGCCGGGCCGAACGCGCGGGCCGGGTTCACCGCACCACCGGTCAGCGGTGCCGCGATGAAGATCCCGACGGCGAGGGCGGCTCCCGCCGCCAGCGGTGCCGCCGCCGCCGGGGCCCGGTCGTCGGTGGCCACGGCCATGACGACCAGGACCAGCACGAAGGTGATGACGGCCTCGATCAGCAGCACCCGGCCGGTGGAGACGCCGGGGCTCGGCGTGGTGGCGGCCAGGCGGGCGACCTCGCGGGCCGCGTCGCCGTGGAAGGCCCACACGGCCAGCGAGGCGAGCACCGCACCGGCCAGCTGGGCCACGACGTACCCGGGCACGGCCTTGAGCGGGAACCGGCCGACCACGGCCAGCCCGATCGTCACCGCCGGGTTCAGGTGGGCGCCGGAGACGTGCCCGAAGCCGGCGGCGATCGCGGTGAGGGCCAGCCCGAAGGCGATCACGACCGCGGGCAGGTCGTAGGTGCCGGGAGCACCGGCCATGGTGACCACCGCGGTCGCGGTGCCGGCCAGGACGAGCACGAACGTGCCGAGCAGCTCGGCGGTGCAGGCGCGCGCGAGGTTGGTGCCGGCGGTGCTGCCGTACAGACCGCTGCGGTGCGAACCGCCGGTGGTCTGCACGCGCAGCGCGCCGGCCGGTGCGGAACCCACCCGCTCCTCCGAGGTGCTCACCGGCCCAGCCCCGCCCTGTCGACGCGGCGGTGGAAGCGCATGCCGGCCAGACCGCCGAGCACGGCGCCCAGCAGGCTGACGAGGGCGGCGGCGACGAGCGCGATGATCGACCCGCCCGTCAGGGAGGCGGCGTCGACGGGGATGCGCGGGAAGGCGTTGAGCTGGCCGAGGACGTCGAACCTGCTGCCGGCCACCGCGGCCAGGACCGCCACGACGACGGCGATGACCACGGCCCAGACCCACACCGCGACCCCCTGCTTGGCGCCGTCGAAGCGGGCCATGCGGCCGGCGACGTAGCCGCCGCAGAAGTACGAGACCAGCAGCACGACGAGCAGGGCGATCGCGCCGACGACGCCGATGGTGGCGGCCTCGCCCGCGGCCTGCTGCGCCACGCCGTCGACGGCCGCGCCGACGTCGTCCGTCGTCGCCAGGCCGACGGCGGTCCCCGTCGCCGCGAGCAGCGCGGTGAGCAGCACCGCCGTCCCGGTGGCGGTCAGCCAGCCGAAGAACGCCGAACCGACCTTGGTGCCGCCGTGGGCGTCGCGCTCGCGCTCGACGACGGACTTGCGGTCCAGGGACCGCTCGTCGCCGGGGCGGCCGTGGTGCACGGACAGGCGGTCCTGCTGCGCCTCGCGCACCGGACGTCCGTGGGCCCGCCCGGTGGCGGGGGTGGCTGCGGGGGTGGCGCCGCCGGGGGTCCGCCCGCCCTCGCGGGCGGAGCGGGCGCCGTCACTGCCGGTGGGGGTGCTCATGCCGTCCTCCTCGGACCTGGGTGCGTCGGGTGCGGGACGGTTCAGCGCCGACGGCCCTTGAGGGCCCCGACGACCGAGACGCCGATGGCCGCGACGACGACCTGGAAGACGAGTTCGATCCAGTCGAACCCGCTGGTGTCGGCGACGCCGGTGGCGCGCGCGATGGCGGTGCCGATCAGGGCCGCGACGATGCCGACGACGATCGTCAGCAGGATGGAGATGTTCTGCCGGCCGGGCAGGACCAGGCGGGCGAGGGCGCCGATGAGGGCGCCGACGACGATGGCGGTGATGATGCCGGTGATGGTCACGCGGTCCTCCGTGGGACGCCGAGGGGTCTCCACCTCCCGCCCGGTGGAGCGGGGGTGCGGCGCGACGACCTGCTCGTGGAGCGTTCATCCGGCGCGTGCTCAGGGTGGCACGCGCACCCCTGCCGCGCACCCGGAGCGGCGGGCCGCCGGCGGGCCGCGGGTCAGCTGCCGGTGAGCTCGAACCAGACGGTCTTGCCGGTGGCCGGGGGGCGGGCGGCGCGCGAACCCCACCGGGTGGCGAGGTGGTCGATGAGCGCCATCCCGCGGCCGCCGGTCGCCTCCGGCCCCACGTGCCGCAGCACCGGCGCGTCGGGTCCGGCGTCGGTGACGGCCACGCGCAGGTGCGCACCGTCGCAGGCCACGTCGACGGTCACGGGACCGCGGCCGTGGCGCACCGCGTTGGCGACGACCTCGGAGGTGAGCAGTTCCGCGACGTCCTCGTCGACGTGCACGCGCGAGTTCGCGCAGCACCGGGCGACGATCTGGGTGACCCAGCGCCGGGCGGTGGAGACGGCCGAGAGGCGGGGCTCCAGGACGAGCTGTTCCATGGTCCTCTCCCGGGTGCTCACCGGAGGTCGCCGCGCGCTGCTGCCGCGGTCCTCGCTCGAGCCCCTGCTGCCGTGGACCCACCATGCCCCCGCGGCGGGGCGGCGGCAACCGCAGGTCCCTCAGGCCGGCAGGTGGAACCAGACCGTCTTGCCGCTCTCGCCGGTGTCGACCCCCCACGCGTCGCTGAGCAGGTCCACCAGGGCCACGCCGCGCCCGGAGGTCGCCTCGGTGGAGGCCTCGTGCGCGACGGGCGCGCGGGGACTGCCGTCGCTGACGGCCACGAGCATCCCCGGGGTGCCGTCGCAGGTCAGCCGCAGGGTGATGGGGGGACCGCCGTGGGCGACCGCGTTGGTGACCAGCTCGGTGGCCAGCAGCTGCGCCTCGTCGAGCACGCGGGAGTGGTGCGCCGGGCAGTCGTTCTCCTCCAGGAACCGGCGGGCTTCGCGGGCGGCCTGCGGGTGCGGGGAGAGCTCCAGCAGGGCCGGGGGCGTGACGTCGCACATCAGGACATGATCGGAGCCCGCCCGGCGGTCGGCATGCCGACCCGCACCCGCCGGTGCGCGGTCAGCGGCGGTGCCCGAGCACGAAGGTGCGGATGGCGGTGACCGCCGCGCCGCGGGCCCACTCGGTGAAGCCCGTCGGCTGGACGTCGACGACGAGCTCGGAGGCGTGCTCGCTGCGGTGGGCGCGGATCCCCTCCCGGAGCGCCTCGCGCCCGACCTCGGCCAGGCGCACGCCCTCCCCGGACAGGATGACCTTCTTCGGCATCGTGAAGTTGCCGATGGCCGCGACCAGCGCCCCCAGCCCGCGCGCGGAGTCGTCGACGACGCGGCGCGCCAGGGGTTCCCCCTCCAGCGCCAGGTCCAGGACCTCCTCGTAGGGCACCGGGCGGCGCAGCGCGACCGAGGCGCGCGCCTCGACGGCCGCCACGGTCAGCAGCGCCTCCGCGCAGCCCGCGTGCCCGCGCGGGCACAGCGGGCCGCCCGGCAGCACGGGCACGTGCCCGACGAGGCCGACGCCGGCGTCGGGCCGGTCCACGACCTCGTCGTGGACGACGAGGCCGTAGCCCAGCCCCTCGCCGATCGTCAGCACGGCGAAGTGGTCGCAGCGGCGGGCGGCGCCGAACCACTGCTCGGCGCGCGTGAAGGACAGCAGGTCGTTGTCGACGACGACGGGCAGGCCGAGCTCGCCCTCCAGCAGCGTGCCGAGCGGCACGTCGTGCCAGCCGAGGAAGGCGGCGTCGACGACCCGGCCCCGCCGGTCGACGAGACCGCCCAGGCTGACCCCGACCGCGCGCACCCCGCCGCCCTCGCCGTCGAGGTGGCGGCCCGCCACCGAGCGCACGAGGTCGGCGACCACGGCGGTGGTGGCCTCCGGGGAGGTGTCCGGCAGCGGCGCCTCCTCGCTGGCGAGCACGGTGGCGCGCAGCGAGGTCAGCACGGCGTGCGCCGTGCGGGCGGTGAGCTTGACGCCGACGAAGCGGTGCGAGTGCTCGTCGACGTCGAGCGGGCGGGTGGGCCGCCCGCTCCTGGGGTCGTAGGCGCCGGCGGTCTCCAGCAGCAGGCCGGAGTCCAGCAGCGGCTTGGACAGGCGGGTGAGGCTGCCGGCGGACAGCTCCAGGCGCCGGGCCAGCTCGCTGCGCGGCAGCGGCCCGTCGAGCAGCACCTCCAGCGCGATGCTGTGGGCCGCGCCGGTCAGCGGCGTCCACGCCACCGGCGCCGGGTCGGCGCCGCTCCCGTGCGGTTCCATCGTCCTCCTCCGCGGGCCGGGGCCGCGGAGTGGGTATCGCCGCGGAAGTCTCCATCCCGAGACGCCGAGGGTGCCACACGGCGGCGCGGGTGGTTGACGCCTCCGAGAGTTTCGGCGTAGAAGTGACGCGCCCCGTCACACCGATGTGCAAGTGGAGCCCCCGTGACCCTGCCGCCCGACCCGGCGCCGACGTCCACCGCGTCCGAGGACACCGCGCTGGACCAGGTGCTCCACCTGCGCGCAGCCGGCGTGAGCCTCGTGCTCGAGCTGCAGCCCGACGCCCTGCCCAGCCTCGTGCACTGGGGCGCCGACCTCGGCGACCTCGACGAGCGGGCCCTGGGCGAGCTGGCGCGCACCGGGCGCACCGCCCGCGCCAACAACGACCTCGACGTGCCGCAGCCGCTCCGGCTGCTGCCGGAGCAGTCCCGGGGCTGGAGCGGCAGGCCGGGGCTGGCCGGGCACCGCGCCGGCACCGCCTGGTCCACCCGCTTCGTGCCGGTGCGCGCCGGCCTGCGGCGCGGGTGGGGCGGCGGGCAGGACGGCGGGCAGGACGGTGAGCGGGACGGCGGGCGCCTGGAGCTGGAGGCCGCCGACGAGGAGGCGCAGCTCGCGCTGCTGCTGGAGCTGGAGGTGCTGCCCTCCGGTCTGCTGCGCCACCGCGCCACCGTGACGAACACCGGCCAGGACGACTTCGAGGTCGGTGAGCTGGCGCTGGCGCTGCCGCTGCCGCCGGTGGCCACCGAGGTGCTCGACCTCGCCGGCCGCTGGGCCAAGGAGCGCATCCCGCAGCGGCTGCCGCTGCGCTTCGGCGCCCACGTGCGGGAGAACCGGCGCGGTCGCACCGGCCCGGACGCCCCGCTGGTCACCGCCGTGGGCACCGCGGGCTTCGGCTTCCGCCGCGGCGAGGTGTGGGCCGTGCACACCGCCTTCAGCGGCAACCACCGCAGCAGCGTGGAGAAGCTGTCCAGCGGGACCACCACCGTCTCGGCGGGGGAGCTGCTGCTGCCCGGCGAGGTCCGGCTGCGCTCCGGCGCCTCCTACCGCAGCCCGTGGGTGTTCGCCGCGCACTCGGCGCAGGGCCTGGACGGCGTCGCCGCCCGCTTCCACCGGTACCTGCGCTCGCGCCCGCACCACCCGGCGCAGCCGCGGCCGGTCATCGCGAACACGTGGGAGGCCGTCTACTTCGACCACGACCTCGAGCGGCTGCTGGAGCTGGCCCGCGCGGCCGCGGACGTCGGTGCCGAGCGCTACGTCCTGGACGACGGGTGGTTCCGCCACCGCCGCGACGACTCGGCGGGGCTGGGGGACTGGTACGTCGACGAGGAGATCTGGCCGCAGGGGCTGCACCCCCTGGTCGACGGCGTGCGCGCCCTCGGCCTGGAGTTCGGCCTGTGGGTGGAGCCGGAGATGGTCAACCCCGACTCCGACCTCGCCCGCGCCCACCCGGACTGGATCCTGCGCACCGGCGGGCGCACCCCGCTGCTCTCGCGCCAGCAGCTCGTGGTCGACCTCGGCAACCCCGACGCCTACGCGCACCTGCTGCAGCGCCTCGACGCGCTGCTGAGCGAGTACGACATCGCCTACCTCAAGTGGGACCACAACCGCGACCTGCTGGAGGCCGGTTCCGGCCCGCAGGGCCTGCCGGGCGTGCACGCGCAGACGCTGGCGGTCTACCGGCTGCTCGACGAGCTGCGCGAGCGGCACCCCGGGGTGGAGATCGAGTCGTGCTCCTCCGGCGGTCTGCGGGTGGACCTGGAGATCCTCGAGCACACCGACCGGGTGTGGGCCAGCGACTGCATCGACCCGCTGGAGCGCCAGCAGATCCAGCGCTGGACCACGCAGCTGCTGACCCCCGAGCTCGTCGGCTCGCACGTGGGGGCCTCCCCGTCGCACACCACGCACCGCAGCAGCGACCTGGCCTTCCGGGCCGCGACGGCGCTGTTCGCCTCCTTCGGCATCGAGACCGACATCAGCCGGATGCCCGCCGCGGAGCGCGCCGAGCTCGCGCGGTGGGTGTCGCTCTACAAGGAGCTGCGGCCGCTGCTGCACACGGGGACCCTCGTGCGCGCCGACGACTGCGACCCCGCGCTGCTGGTGCACGGGGTGGTGGCCGCCGACGGTTCCGACGCCCTCTTCGCCCTCGTGCAGCTGGACACCCCGGACGCCGCCGTGCCGGGCCGGGTGCGCCTGCCCGGGCTGCTGCCCGACGCCGAGTACGAGGTGGCCGCCCAGGCGCCGGGGGACCGCCCCGCGCTGCGCAGCCCCGCCGCGCTGCCCTGGCTGGGCGAGCCGGCCCGCCTCAGCGGCCGGGCGCTGGAGGCCCTGGGGGTCGCCGCGCCGGCGCTGCAGCCGCAGCAGGCGCTGCTGCTGCGGGCGCGGCGGCGGTGAGCGGTCCGGGCGCGCCGGCGGGCGGCGGTCGCCCGGTGCCCGCCGTCGCCTGCGCGCCGCAGCAGCAGTCCACGTCCGCACCACGTCGGGAGTGATCGAGGGATGAGCCACTGGTTCGAGGACTTCGCCGTCGGCCGGGGCGCCCGGCCGGCGCGCGCCCGCCTCGCGAGCGACGCACCGGCGCTGTCGCTGAACGGGCGGTGGCGCTTCCGCTTCGCCGAGCGCGCCGACGCCCCCGCCGACCTGGCGCAGGTGGACCTGGACGACGGCAGCTGGCCGACGATCGCGGTGCCGGGGCACTGGCAGCTGCAGGGCTGGGGCGCGCCCGCCTACACCAACGTCCGCTACCCCTTCCCCGTCGAGCCGCCGCACGTGCCGGACGAGAACCCCACGGGTGACCACCGCCGCACGTTCGCGCTGCCCGACGGCTTCCTCGCCGGCGGTGCGCGGGCGGTCCTGCGCTTCGAGGGCGTCGACTCCGCCTGCGTCGCGTGGGTCGACGGCGTCGAGGTCGGGCGTTCCACGGGCAGCCGGCTGCCCGTGGAGTTCGACGTCACCGACGCCCTGGACGGCACCCGCACCGAGCACGTGCTCACCGTCCGGGTGCACCAGTGGTCGGCCGCCAGCTACCTCGAGGACCAGGACATGTGGTGGCTGTCGGGGATCTTCCGCGACGTCACGCTGCTCTCGCGCCCCGCGGGCGGGGTCGAGGACGTCTTCGTGCACGCCGGGTTCGACGCGGCCGCGGGGACGGGCCGGCTGCGCGTCGACGCCGTCGTGGACGGAGGCGACGGCGGTGGTGGCGGTGGCGCCCGGGTGCTCGTCCCCGAGCTGGGGGTCGACGCGGCCGCCGGCGAGGAGGTCCTCGTCCCCGGCGTGCAGCCGTGGTCGGCGGAGGTCCCGCGGCTGTACGAGGCGGAGGTCGTCACCGCCGCCGAGCGCGTCCGGCTGCGGATCGGCTTCCGCACGGTCGCGATCGTCGACGGGGTGTTCACCGTCAACGGGGCGCCGGTGAAGCTGCGCGGCGTCAACCGGCACGAGTTCTCGCCGGACACCGGCCGGGCCGTCGGCGAGGCGGACATGCTCGCCGACGTCCTGCTCATGAAGCAGCACGGCGTCAACGCCGTCCGCACCAGCCACTACCCGCCGCACCCGCGCTTCCTGGACCTGTGCGACGAGCACGGGTTGTGGGTCGTCGACGAGTGCGACCTGGAGACCCACGGGTTCTTCTTCCTCGACTGGCGCGGGAACCCCTCCGACGACCCCCGCTGGCGCGAGGACTACCTCGACCGCGCCCGGCGGACGGTCGAGCGGGACAAGAACCACCCCAGCATCGTGCTGTGGTCGCTGGGCAACGAGAGCTGGACGGGGAGCAACCTCGCCGCCATGTCGGCGTGGATCAAGGACCGGGACCCCTCGCGGCCGATCCACTACGAGCACGACTGGGCCGTGCCGTACGCCGACGTCTACTCGCGCATGTACGCCACCCACGCCGAGGTGGCCGCCATCGCCACCCGCAGCGAGGAGGCGCTGCCCGACGCCGCCGCCGACGCCCGCCGCCGCGCGATGCCGTTCGTGCAGTGCGAGTACGCCCACGCCATGGGCAACGGCCCCGGTGGGCTGGCCGAGTACCAGGAGCTGTTCGAGAGCTCCGAGCGCTGCATGGGCGGCTTCGTGTGGGAGTGGATCGACCACGGCCTGCGCCAGCGCGGCCCGGACGGCCGCGAGCGCTTCGCCTACGGCGGCGACTTCGGCGAGGAGGTCCACGACGGGGCGTTCGTGGCCGACGGGCTGCTCTTCCCCGACCGCACGCCCTCGCCGGGGCTGCTGGACTACGCCGCCGTCATCGCCCCCGTCCGGCTGCGCCCGCAGGCCACGCCGTCCGGGGAGCTGCTGCGCCTGACCAACCACCACGACGTCCTGGACCTGGCGCACGTGCGGCTGGCCTGGACCGTCACCGACGAGGGCGTCGAGGTGGCGCGCGGGGAGCTGGTCACCCCGGACCTGCCGCCGCGCGCCTCTGCGCTGCTGGAGCTGCCCGAGGAGGCGTTGCGGCTGCAGTCGGCCACGGCCGAGCGGTGGTTCACCGTGACCGCCCACCTGGCCGCCGCGACGTCGTGGGCGCCCCAGGGGCACGTGCTCGGCCGCGGCCAGGTCCTCCTGGCCCCCGCCCCGGCGCCGGAGCGGCCCGCCGCCCTGGCCCCCGTGCGCCGCGGACCGGACCTGCTGCTCGGCGCCGCCGTCCTCGACGCCCGCACCGGTGCGCTGCGCTCGCTCGGCGGCCTCGACGTCGACGGCCTGCAGGTGGCGCTGTGGCGCGCGCCCACCGACAACGACCGCGGCGAGCACGGCGAACCGCTGGAACCGGTGTGGCGCGAGCTCGGCCTCGACCGCCTGCGCCACCGCACCGCGTCGGTGACCGTCGGCGAGGACGGTGTCGTGGTGGCCGGGCGCACCGCCGCGGCCGGCACCGACGCCGGGTTCGCCACCGCGCTGCGCTGGAGCGCCGACGCGGACGGCGGCGTCCGGCTGGAGGTCGACGTCGTCCCCGAGGACCCCGCGGGCTGGAGCGTGCCGCTGCCGCGCGTGGGCGTGCGGCTGCGCCTGCCGCGCCGGCTGGAGGAGGTCACCTGGTTCGGCCGCGGGCCGGGGGAGTCCTACCCCGACACGGGGGCCGCGACGTGGACGGGCCTGTTCTCGCGCACGGTCGACGAGCTGCAGACGCCGTACGTGCGCCCGCAGGAGAACGGCCAGCGCTCGCAGGTGCGGTGGGTCTCGCTGACCGCCCCCGACGGCAGCGGCCTGCTCGTGCGCGGGGAGCCGACGATCGGGGTGGGCGTGCGCCGCTGGAGCACCGAGGCCCTCGACGCCGCCGCGCACGACGCCGAGCTGCAGGACGAGGGGTGCGTGTGGCTGCACCTGGACGCGGCCCAGCAGGGCATCGGCACCGCCTCGTGCGGACCGGGGCCGCTGCCGCAGCACCTGCTGAGCGCCGCGCCGACGAGGTTCGCCGTGCGGTTCGCGGCTGTTCGCGGCGGTGCGGGGGTGAGCGGCGCGGCCGCGGCGGGGTGAGGGTGGCGTTTGGCCGCGCCGGGAGGGGGGTACCGCCCCACCGGGTCCTGCAGGAGGCCCTCCGGTCGTCGCCCGTGCCGGTGCCCGCGGGCACCGGCGGCGCCGAGCACCCAGGAGTGAACCCGTGACCACCCCGTTCCCCTCCGGCGACCACGTCCGCCTCGCCCTGGCGGACGACCAGGACGCGTCGGCGCAGCTGCGCCGCTTCGTGCGCCTGTTCGCCCAGCAGTCCGGGATCGACGGCGACCGCGCCGACGACCTCGTGCAGGCCACCGCCGAGCTGCTCAGCACCGGTGAGCAGGGGCAGCGCGCCACGGCGGTGGAGGTGCAGGAGCACCCGCACGGGATCACCGTGGTCGTCGACCTGGCCGGTCCGGACCAGGAGCAGCTGCGGGTCCCGCCCGCGGCGGACGCCCTGCTGTCGGGCCTGAGCCGGGACTGGGGCTGGCGCCGCACGCCCGACGCGCTGCAGGTCTGGTGCGCGGTGGACGCGCGCGAGCCCGCGGGCTGACCGGGACGGGGAGCGGGGACACCGTGGACGAGACCACCGGCAGCACCACCGGCGGCACCGCGCAGGGCGTGGCGGGGGCCCTGTCCGTCGAGCACGGCCAGGGCGCCTCCGGCAGCGGGGTGGAGGGGGCGGGCCCCGCGCCACGCACCGAGCGGGTCCCGGTGCCCGCGCTGGGGGTGGAGGTGTTCACCCGCACCTGGGACGGCGGCATCGGCGCGAGCGCCCGGCCGCCGGTCGTCCTCGTGCACGGGCTGGGCCTGTCCGGCCGCTGCTTCGTGCCCCTGGGGCGCCGGCTGGCCGCGCTGGGCCACCGGGTGCTGGCGCCGGACCTGCCCGGCTTCGGCCGCACGCCCCCCGAGCGCGGTGCGCGGCGGCCGGCGGGCCCGACGGCGCGCGAGCAGGCCGAGCACCTGCTCGCCTGGATGGACGCCGCCGGCCTCGAGCGCGCCACCCTGTTCGGCAACTCCGTCGGCGTCCAGGTCGCCCTGGAGGTCGCGGCGCGCCGCCCCGAGCGCGTGCAGGGCCTGGTGCTGGAGGGCCCCACCCCCGACCCGGCGTACCGCTCGCCGGTGCGCCAGTACGCGCAGGTGCTGCGCAACGTGCTCTTCGAACGGCCCGCCGTGAGCTCCATCTACCAGCTGGACCACCTCTCCGCCCGGGTGGTGCGGGTGTTCGCCCAGCTGGTGCGGACCGCCGACGACCGGATCGAGGAGCGGCTGGCGCAGGTGCAGGCCCCCGCCCTCGTCGTGCGCGGCGGGCTCGACCAGACCCTGTCGCAGGAGTGGGCCGAGCAGGTGGCGGGGCTGCTGCCGGACGGGCGGCTGGTGGTCGTCGAGGGCGCGGCGCACGACGTGCACCACGCCGCCCCGCACGTCGCCGCCCGCCTCGTCCACGCGTTCGTCACCGGCTCCCTCGAGGCCGCGGCCGCCGGGGACGGGGTGGTCGTGCCCGCCGACGGCGCGCAGCCCGACCCGCTGGGCCCGCAGCAGCCGATCTCCACCCGCACCCACGGGCTCGTGGACTACGCCAGCGCGCTGGCGTGCCTGCTGGTGCCCAGCGCGCTGGGCTGGGGACCGCGCACGCGGGCGCTGCTGGCCGGGGTCGGGCTGAGCACGACCGCGTACTCCCTGCTCACCGACTACGAGCGCGGCCTCGTGCGCAGGATCCCGGTGCCCGTGCACCTCAACGTCGACGCGGGCACGGGGCTGCAGCTGGTGCTCGCCGCGGCGACGCTGCTGCGCGGGGAACCGGCCGCGGGGCGGTGGGCGACGGCGGCCTTCGGGCTGTTCGAGGTGGCCGCGGCGAACGCGACCCGCACGCCGGCCGGCCCGGCGCACGTGGTGCCCGCGCGCCCCGCGCGGGGGAGCTGACCGGGCCGCACCGGCAGCGGGCGCGGCCGCGCCCTCAGCGGCGCCGGCCCAGCACGAAGGTCTGGATGGCCGTGACCGCCGCCCCGCGCGCCCACTCGGCGAAGCCCGTCAGCTGCACGTCGACGACCAGCGGCGAGGCCAGCCGGTGGCGCCCGGCGCGGATGCCCTCCCGCAGCGCCTCGTGCGCCACCTCGGCCAGCCGGGCGTTCTCCCCGGAGACCACCACCTTCTCGGGCATCGCCGTGTTCGCGACCGCCGCGATGAGGGTGCCCAGGCTGCGCCCGGCGTCGTCGACCACGCGCCGGGCCAGCGGGTCGTGGTCCGCCAGCTCCAGCACCTGCTCGAAGGTCACCGCTCGCCGCAGCGCCAGCCCCGCGCGCAGCTCGATCGCCGCCGTCGTCAGGACCGCCTCGGCGCAGCCGACGTGCCCCTCGGGGCACAGCGGCCCGTGCGGGTCGACCGGGTGGTGCCCCAGCAGGCCGACGCCCGCGTCGGGGCGGTCGAGCACCTCGCCGTGGACCACGAGGCCGTGGCCGATGCCCGCGCCGACGACGACGACGGCGAAGTGGGCGCAGCGGCCCGCGGCGCCGAACCACTGCTCGGCCCGCGTCAGCGACAGCACGTCGTTGTCGACGACCACCGGCAGGCCCAGCTCCGCCTCCAGCAGCGCCCGCAGCGGCACGTCCTCCCAGCCCAGGTAGAGGGCGCTGCGCACGACGGCGCCGTCGGTGAGCCCGCCGAGGCCGACCCCGACGGCCCGCACCCGCTCCAGGGCGTCCCCGGCGAGGTCGCGCACCAGGCGGGCGACCGTCGCCGCGACCGCGGCCGGGGCCCGCCCGTCCAGCGGGGCCTCGACGGCCGCGACGACACCGGCGCGCAGGGTGGTCAGCACCGCGTGGGCGGTGTCGGCGGTGAGCTTGACCCCGACGAAGGTGTGCGCCGACTCGTCGACGTCCAGCGGGCGCGTCCAGCGGCCGGAGACCGGGTCGCAGACGCTGTCGGTCTCCACGAGCAGCCCGGTGTCCAGCAGCGGCTTCGACAGCCGGGTCAGGCTGCCGGGGGACAGCTCCAGCCGCCGGGCGAGCTCGATGCGCGGCAGCGGCCCGTCGAGCAGGACCTCCAGGGCGATGCTGTGCGCCGGCCCCGTCAGCGGGGTCCAGGCGGTCCGCCGCCGCAGGTCGCCGGGAAGGGGCACGGGTTCCTCCACTGCGGTCACCGGGACGGGCGGCGGCGTCGGTGCCGCACCTGGCGGACTGTAGCTGATTGCCGCGGTGAAAATCAGATCGCCGGCGACGGAGTGTCTCGACGCTCGGGAACACCCCGGTCCGGGTGTTGACGGCCTCCTGAGTATTGCCGTAGAAATCGACCACGCGATGACCCCCGACCACGACGACGTGAGCACGGAGATGACGTGAGCGACGCACAGCTGCCGCAACCCCCTGCCGCCCGACCACCCACCGCCCCGGCGCCACCCGCGCCGTCCCCCGCCGCGCCGTCGGTGGGGGCCTCCTGATGGCGGTCGTGAACCGCGCCGACCGGCTGCGGGCCGCCGGCACGGACCAGCGGCTGCGCCCCGACGTCAACGGCTCCCCGCGCGAGCGCCTCACCGCCCTGGCCTTCATCGCCCCGGCGCTGCTGGGCTTCGCGGTCTTCTACTTCTGGCCGACCCTGCGCGGCTTCTACTTCAGCTTCACCGAGTACGACGTCTTCAACGCCCCGGTGTGGGTGGGCCTGGACAACTACCGGGCGGTCCTGGCGGACGCCACCTTCTGGAACTCGATGAAGGTGACGGTGCTGTACGTCGCCATCAACATCGGCACCCAGACGGTCCTCGCGCTGCTGCTGGCCGTCCTGCTGCACCGGCTCACCCGCTCGGTGCTCGTGCGCAGCGTCATCGTGCTGCCGTACCTCATCTCCAACGTCGTCGTCGCGCTCGTCTTCTACTGGATGCTCGACGCGCAGATCGGCATCGCCAACCAGTTCCTCGGCTGGCTGGGCGTCGACCCGGTCGCCTTCTTCGGCGACCAGAACTGGGCGATCCCGACCATCGCGCTCGTCAACACCTGGCGGCACCTGGGGTACACGGCGCTGCTGCTGTTCGCCGGCATGCTCATGATCCCGGGCACCGTCTACGAGGCGGGCCGCGTCGACGGCGCCTCGGAGTGGCAGATGTTCTGGCGCATCACGCTGCCGCTGCTGCGGCCGGTGCTGGCCCTCGTGCTCGTCATCACCGTCATCGGCTCGTTCCAGGCCTTCGACACCGTCGCCGTCACCACCAGCGGCGGGCCCGCCGAGGCCAGCAACGTCATCCAGTACTACATCTTCGACCTCGCCTTCCAGAGGTACCAGTTCGGCTACGCCTCGGCCGTCTCGGTGGTGCTCTTCCTCATCCTGACGATCGTCGCGTTCTTCCAGCTGCGCCTGATGCGCGCCGACCAGTCCGACATGGCCTGACGCCGCCCACCCGAACCACCGAAGGAGGAGGCGACGTGGCCGCCACCGCGACACCGCTCGAGACCGACCTGAGGATCGAGAGCACCCGGCCCCCGCGGCAGGGGCGCCCCGGCCTCGGGCGCGTCCTGGCCTGGACCGCCCTCGGGCTCATCATGGCCGTGACGCTGTTCCCGTTCTACTGGATGCTGCGCACGGCGTTCTCCAACGGCGCCTTCCTGGCGACCGAGCCGTCCAACCTGCTGCCGGTCGAGCCGACGATGGGCGCCTTCGAACGCGTCTTCGGCCTGGCGACCACGCAGGAGGCGCAGGCGCAGGCGGGTTCGGGGGCGGCCGTGAACATCGGCCGCTACCTGCTGAACTCCGTCGTCGTCGCCACCTGCATCACCGCCGGCCAGGTCTTCTTCGGCGCGCTGGCGGCCTACGCGTTCGCCCGGCTGCGCTGGCCCGGCCGGGACGCGGTGTTCTTCCTCTTCCTCACCGCGCTCATGGTCCCGCCCATCTTCACCCAGCTGCCGAACTTCCTGCTCATGCGCGACCTGGGCCTGCTCAACAGCTACGCGGCGATCGTCCTGCCGTTCTTCTTCATGACCCCCTTCGCGATCTTCTTCCTGCGCCAGTTCTTCATCGGCATCCCGCACGAGGTGGAGGAATCGGCCCGCCTGGACGGTGCCGGGCCGCTGCGGCGGTTCTTCAGCATCATCCTGCCGATGGCGTCCGGTCCGCTCATCACCCTGGCGATCCTGCAGTACGTGCAGGCGTGGGGGGAGTACTTCTGGCCGCTGCTCGTCGGCAGCGAGGAGAGCGTGCGCGTCCTGACCGTCGGCCTGGGCATCTTCCGCGCCCAGACGCCGCAGGGCTCGCCGGACTGGGCCGGTCTCATGGCGGCCACCCTGCTGGCCGCGCTGCCGGTCCTGGTCCTCTTCGCGGTCTTCAGCCGCCGCATCGTGGACTCCATCGGCTTCTCCGGCATCAAGTGAGGACCAGCATGCGCTCGCACCGCACCCCCCGCCGCCGCACCCGCACCGGTGCCGTCCGCGCGGCCGCCTTCGCCGGCGCCGCCGTGCTGCTGTCCGGCTGCGCCAGCTACGGCGTCTCGCCCGGCGCGGACGGCGACAGCGGCACCGTCACCTACTGGCTGTGGGAGTCGGCCCAGCTGCCGGCCTACCAGCAGTGCGCCGAGGACTTCCAGGCGCAGAACCCGGACATCGACATCAAGATCGAGCAGTTCGGCTGGGACGACTACTGGCGCAAGCTGTTCACCGGATTCATCAGCGACTCCGCCCCCGACGTCTTCGCCGACCACACCTCGCGCTACGGGGAGTTCGCCGACCGCGGGCTCATCGTGCCCATCGACGAGCAGGTGCAGGAGGCGGGCATCGACCTCTCGCAGTACGTCCCCGGCACCACCGACCTGTGGATCGGGCCGGACGGCAAGCGGTACGGGCTGCCCAAGGACTTCGACACGATCGGGCTCTTCTACAACCGCGAGATGGCCGAGGCGGCCGGGATCAGCGCCGAGCAGATGTCCCAGCTCACGTGGAACCCGACCGACGGCGGCAGCTACGAGCAGGTCATCGCCCGCCTCACCGTCGACGAGAACGGCGTCCGCGGGGACGAACCCGGCTTCGACAAGAGCAAGGTGAGGACCTACGGGCTCGGCCTGGGCAGCGCCGGTGCGCCGTTCGGGCAGGTCGAGTGGTCCTACCTGGCCATGACGACCGGCTGGTGGTACATGGACGAGCAGGCGTGGGGCACGAGGTTCAACTACGACGACCCGCGCTTCCAGCAGACGATCTCCTGGTGGCGCGGTCTCATCGACAAGGGCTACATGCCGCCGCTGGCCTTCACCGAGGGCGGCTCCCCGGACCAGCAGATGCAGGCCGGCCGCTACGCGATCGTCTCCGAGGGGTCCTGGCAGACGGCCAACTACGGGGCGCTGGAGGGGGTGGACCTGGCCCTGGCGCCGACGCCGATCGGCCCGAACGGCCGGCGGGCGGCCATGCAGAACTCGCTGGCCGACTCCATCTCGACCTCCTCGGAGGTCAAGGGCGCGGCGTGGAAGTGGGTCGCCCACCTGGCCTCCGAGGACTGCCAGTCGGTCGTCGCCGACGCCGGGGTCGTCATGCCGGCCATCGCCTCCACCGTCGAGGCGTCCAAGGCCTCGCTCGGCGAGACCGGCTTCGACATCACGGCCTTCACCGACCAGATCGACGCCGGCACGACCTTCCCCTACCCGGCGATCCTGCGCGCGGCGGAGGTCCAGGCCGCCACGACCACCGGCCTGGAGAACGTCATGTCCTTCAACACCGACGTCTCGTCGCTGACGCAGATGAACGAGCGGGTCAACGCGCTGTTCGAGTGAGGGTGCCGGTGCTCGCCCGGGAGTCCCGGTAGGCCCCGGGCGAGCACCCGCAGGCGCGGCCGAAGTGGGCGTACAGGCTGCTCTGCGAGCCGAACCCCGCCGCGTGCGCGACGGCCGCGGTCGTCAGGGTGGTGGTGAGCAGCAGCCGCTGCGCCTCCGCCACCCGGTGCCGCACCAGCTGCTCGCCCAGGGAGACGCCCACCGACTGCCGGAACAACGTCGTGGCGTAGTTGGGGTTGAGGTTCGCCGAGCGCGCGACGTCGGCGGTGGTCACGGGTTCGCGGAAGTGCTCGGCGATCCAGCTGGCCATCCGCGCGACGGGGCGCAGGTCCGCGCGCGGGCGCTCCGGCCCCTCCGCCGTGCGTCCCAGGATCCTCAGCACGAGCGCGTTGGCCTCCAGGAGCATCGGGCCGGTGTCGGCGCCGGCGGCCAGGTCGCGGCGCCAGTCCTCGAACAGCGCCGGCACGTGGGTTCCGACGGCCTGCGTCGGGACGACGACGGTGCGGTGGCCCAGCACGTGCGTGGTGAAGGCGTCCGGCAGCGACCACTGCAGCACCGCGGTCAGCGGGACGTGCACCCAGCACACGTCGCTGCGCTGCTGCGGTTCCGTGGCCAGCAACCGGTGCGGGGCCGCGGCCCAGAACATCGCCGTCGTCCCCGCCGGCACGTGCACCCGGGTGCCGCCGAACAGGTAGTCCAGGCCGCCGGAGAGGACGACGTTGATCTCCAGGTCGTCGTGGCGGTGGAAGGTGGGCATGGGCGGTGCGGCGCCGCGGTGCACCCACAACGCCGGGTCGACGACCTGCAGCCCACCGCTCACGCTCTCCACTGTAGACGCAGCTCGCTGAGGATCCTGGAACCGTCGGCACGCGCCGCGGAGGACCCGGCGGCCGGGGGGGACCTAGCCTCGCAGGATGACCGCGACGCGCAGTCCCAAGATCACCATCATCGGTGCCGGTGGTTACGTCTTCCCCTTCCGCCTCATCGGCGACCTCGTCAGCTTCCCCGCGCTGCGCTCGGCGCAGCTGTGCCTCATGGACATCGACCCCGGCAAGCTCGCGCCCGTCGCCGACGCCGCGCGCAAGCTCGTCGCCCACCACGGCTTCGACGCCGAGGTCGTGGAGACCACCGACCGCCGGGCGGCGCTGGAGGGCGCCGACGTCGTCATCATCACCTTCCAGGTCGGGGGAGTGGCCTCCTACCGCCACGACGTGGAGATCCCCCGCAGGTACGGCGTCGACCAGACCGTCGGCGACACCGTCGGCCCCGGCGGGGTGTTCCGCTTCCTGCGCTCGGTGCCCGCCTACGAGGCCATCGCCGCCGACGCCCACGAGGTGTGCCCCGAGGCGGTCTTCATCAACTACGCCAACCCCATGGCGATGGCCACCGCGTTCCTCAACGCCAAGGGCCTCAAGACCGTCGGCCTGTGCCACAGCGTCCAGGGGACGACGCGCATGCTCGCCCGCACCCTCGGGGTGCCCTACGAGGAGGTCGACTACCTCTGCGCCGGCATCAACCACCAGGCGTGGGTGCTGCGCTTCCGCCGCGGTGGGGAGGACCTGTACCCCCGGCTGCGGGAGACGATGACCGAGCGCCACGTCGTGGGGCGGGCCGCCGCGCAGCTGGCCGCCGACGACGGCGACCACAGCGAGGCCGCGCAGGCCGCCAGCACCTACGAGGGCGGCAACGAGCAGGTCCGCACCACCCTCATGAACGCCTTCGGCTACTTCGAGACCGAGTCCAGCCACCACGCCTCGGAGTACCTGCCGTACTTCCGCAAGAACCCCGGGATGGTCGAGCAGTACGTCCCCGAGCGCTGGGACTACTACGAGATCTGCTCCGCCCACGACGACCAGGGCGACATCGACGCCCAGCTCGCCAAGCTCAAGGAGGACCTCGCGCCGAGCGTCGAGTACGGCGCGAGCATCGTCAACTCGGTCGTCACCGGCACCCCCAGCGTCGTCTACGGCAACGTCCCCAACGCCACGGGCCTCATCTCCAACCTGCCCGCCGACGCCTGCGTCGAGGTGCCCTGCCTGGTGGACCGCAACGGCGTGCAGCCCACCGCCGTCGGTGCGCTGCCCCCGCAGCTGGCCGCGCTGAACCGCACCAACGTCAACGTGCAGACCCTCGCCGTGCAGGCCGCGCTCACCGGCGACCGCGAGCACGTCTTCCACGCCGTGGCCCTGGACCCGCTGACCGCCGCGCTGCTCACCCTGGAGCAGGCCCGCGCCATGACCGAGGAGCTGCTGGCCGCGCACGCCGACCTGCTGCCGCAGGCGCTGCGCCCGTGAGCACCGCCCCCCGGCCGCCGATGGGCTGGAACAGCTGGGACTGCTACGGCACCAGCGTCACCGAGGCCGAGGTCCTGGCCAACGCCCGGTTCATGGCCGAGCACCTGCTGCCGCACGGCTGGGACACCGTCGTCGTCGACATCGACTGGTCCGACCCCACCGCCCGAGCGCACGGCTACAACGCCGGTGCGCCGCTGCAGCTGGACGAGCACGGCCGGCTCCTGCCCGACCCCGGCCGCTTCCCCAGCGCCGCCGGCGGCGCCGGCTTCGCACCCCTGGCCGAGCAGGTGCACGCGCTGGGCCTGCGCTTCGGCATCCACACCATGCGGGGGGTGCCGCGGCTGGCCGTCGAGCGCGCGACCCCCGTCCTGGGCACCGGCGCGACCGCGGCCGACGTCGCCGACCCGCGCAACGTGTGCGAGTGGAACCCCGACATGCTCGGCCTGGACCACGGCCACCCGGCGGCCCAGGCGTACTACGACTCCACCCTGGCGCTGTACGCGCAGTGGGGCGTGGACTTCGTCAAGGCCGACGACATGCTGTGGCCCTACCAGGCCGCGGACGTCGAGGCGTACGCGCGGGCGGTCGCGCGGTGCGGCCGGCCGGTGCAGCTGAGCCTGTCGCCCGGGCGCGACCTGTCGCTGACCCGCCTGGAGCACCTGCGCGAGCACGCGACGATGTGGCGCATCTGCGACGACCTGTGGGACCGGTGGGAGGACGTCGAGGCGAACTTCGCCCGCTTCGCGCGCTGGGCGCCGTTCGCCGGCGAGCACGGCTGGCCGGACGGCGACATGCTGCCGCTGGGGCGCATCGGCATCCGCGCCGAGCGGGGGGAGCCCCGCGAGGACCGCCTGACCCCCGACGAGCGGCGGACGCTGGTGACGCTGTGGGTGGTGGCCCGTTCGCCGCTGATGATCGGCGGAGACCTGCCCTCCTCCGACCCCGCGACGATCGCGCTGTTCACCGACGACGACGTGCTGGAGGTGCTGTCCGCCTCCAGCGGCAACCGCGAGGTCTTCCGCGAGGACCCGCTGGTGCTCTGGGCGGCGCGGGGTGCGCGGGGCGTGCGCTGGGTGGCGGCGTTCAACCTCGGCGGGACGCCGCTGCGGGTGTCGCTGGACGCGCTCGACGTGGACCTGCCGGCCCGGCTGGACGGGCAGCTGCGGGAGCTGTGGAGCGGCGAGCCGGTCGCCGCCGAGCCGGTGGACGCCCAGGAGCAGCGCACCCGGGGGGTGGCGCCCGGCAGCACCGCCGTCCCCGTCGAGCTCGCCCCGCACGGGTGCGCGCTGCTGCGCTACGTCCCCGCCGACGCGCAGCGCAGCAGCCGCCTCCCCGCTGCTCAGGTGTAGAGCGTGAACTGCGGGTGCCTGCCGGTGAGGAAGTGGTCGCCGACCTCGCGGGCCTTGTGCTGCACCGGGTCGTGCAGCGTGTGGGTGCGCACGTTGCGCCAGAACCGGTCGAAGCCGTACTTGTTGCTCGTCGCCCGCGCGCCGGTCACCTCGTAGATCGCCGAGGTCGCCTCGACGGCCAGGTCGGAGGAGACCACCTTGAGCGCGGCGATCTCCTCGGCGACCTCGCCGCGCTCGTCCCAGGTGAGGTCGAGCCCGCGCTCGTGCGCCTGCGAGAGCGAGAGCCCCGCGCTGCGGCCCAGCGCCTCCGCGGCGCGCAGCCGCGCGACGAGGCGGCCGTAGGTGGCCAGCACGTACGGGTCCTCGGTGGCCGAGGCGGCGCCGGAGAGCAGCCACGGCCTCGACGTCGTGCGGGTGTACTCCGCGGCCGTCTCCAGCGCGCCGCGGGTCACCCCGAGGTAGAAGTGGCCGAACGCCGCCTGGATCGCCGGCGTCACCAGCGAGGAGAAGGGCGTGGTGTCCTCCGGGGAGGTGCTGCCCAGCACGTCCCCGGAGGCGATGCGCACGTCCTCGAAGCGCACGCTGCCGCTGGCCGACAGCCGCTGGCCCAGGTTGTCCCAGTCGCCGCCCTTGACGAACCCGGCCGCCTCGCGCGGCACGACGACCAGCAGGTGCTTGCCGCTGTCCCCGGCGAGCCCGCCGACGACCGTGACGTCGCCGACGCTGGCCCCGGTGGAGAAGGTCTTCGTGCCGCGCAGCAGGTAGCCGCCCGCTCCCGCCGCCGGGTCGGCGACGAGCTCCAGGTCCGGGTCGACGGGGTTCACCGCGTCGCCCCACAGCCACTGCTGCTCGGCCGAGGGCACCCCCCAGCGGGCCCGGCCGGCGTCGTCGGCGACCCAGACGAGGTTGTGGGCGTTGACGTAGTGGTAGGCCAGCAGCTGCGCGATGGAGCCGTCGGTGCGGGCGATCTCGCGGACGACCTCCAGCCCCACCGACCACGGCAGGCCGCCGCCGCCGATCGACGTCGGCAGCAGCAGGTTGGGCAGGCCCGCCTTGCGCAGCAGCTCCGCCTCGGGGACCGGTTCCGCGCCGGCCCGGTCGCGCTCGAGCGCGTCGAGGGCCAGGTGCTGGGCGACGTCGCGCGCCGCGTCGAGGGCCTGGGGGGCGTCGAGGGCCATGGTGCTCCTCCTGGTCGTGGGGATCGGTGCGTCGGCGGGTGCGGTGGGTCGGCTCAGCGGTGGGTCGGCTCAGCGGGCGGGGCGCCGGTGCGCGGCGGCGGGGTGGTCGTCGCGCACGCGGACCTGCCCCTTGCCGTGGATCGTCTCGCGCAGCGTCTCGCCCTCGTAGTCGACGGGGTAGGCGCCGCGGCGCTGCAGCTCGGGGACGACGAGCTCGACGATGTCCTCGAACGTGCCGGGGGTGACGGCGTAGGCGCAGTTGAACCCGTCGACGTCGCCCACCTCCATCCAGCGCTGCAGCTCGTCGGCGACCGTCGACGGCGAGCCGACGACCACGGCGCCCATCCCGCCGATGCCGATCCAGTCCGCGATGTCGCGCGGGGTCCACTCCCGGTCCGGGTCGGCGGTGGAGAACGCCTCCACGGCGCTGCGCACGGCCTCGGTCTCGGCGTACTTGAGCGGCTCGTCCGGCGGGTACGTCGACAGGTCCAGCCCGCTCCAGCCGCCGTAGAGGTTCAGCGCACCGTCGTAGCTGACGTAGCGGGCGTACTCCTCGTGCTTGGCCCGCGCCTCCTCGTCGGTGGGCGCGGTGATGATCGTCACGAGCGTGAACACCTTGACGCTGCGCGGGTCGCGCCCTGCCGCGGCCGTCAGCGCCCGCAGGCGGTCCACCCACGGCCGCATGACCTCCGGGCGGGTGGCGGTGTTGAAGACGGCCTCGCCGTGCCTGGCGGCGAACGCGATGCCGCGCGGGGAGGCGCCCGCCTGGAAGATGACCGGCGTGCGCTGCGGGCTCGGTGCGCTGAGGCCGATGCCGGGCACGTCGAAGAACTTCCCGCGGTGCTCGATCGGGTGCACCTTCGCGGGGTCGGTGAAGACGCCGGACTCGCGGTCGCGGACGACGGCGTCGTCCTCCCAGGAGCCCTCCCACAGCTTGTAGACGACCTCCATGAACTCCTCGCCGAGCTCGTAGCGGTCGTCGTGGGAGATCTGGGTCGTCAGGCCCAGGTTGCGCGCGGCGGACTCCAGGTAGGAGGTGACGACGTTCCAGCCGACCCTGCCGTTCGTGTAGTGGTCCAGCGTCGCCATCTTGCGGGCGAAGGAGTACGGCTGCTCGTAGGTGAGGGAGACCGTGACCCCGAACCCGAGGTGCTCGGTCACCGCGCCCATCGCGGACACGGCCAGCAGCGGGTCCCCGACCGGGACCTGGGTGGACTCGCGCAGGGCCGTCTCCGGCCCGCCCCGGTACACGTCGTAGACGCCCAGGACGTCGGCGATGAACAGCGAGTCGAACCGGCCGCGCTCGAGCAGCTTCGCCAGCTCCGTCCAGTACCGGATGTCGTCGTAGCGGTGCGACTGGTCGTCGGGGTGGCGCCACAGGCCGGGGGACTGGTGGCCCACGCACGTCATGTCGAACGCGTTCAGGTGAACTCTGCGGTCGGTCACCGGGTCTCCTCCTCGATCACTTCACGGCGCCGGCGGAGAGCCCGCCGACCAGCCACTTCTGGGCCACGACCGCCAGCACGTACATCGGCACGATGCCGACCAGCGAGGCCGCGGCCTGCTGGCCGAACTGCACGGTGCGGTCGCCCTGGAACAACGACAGGCCGACGGGCAGCGTCTGGCTGCTCGTGCTCTGCGAGAACGACACCGCGAAGAGGAACTCGTTGTAGGACAGGAACAGGCAGATCAGCAGCGCGGCGACCAGGCCGGGGGCCAGCAGCGGCAGCACGATCCGCAGCAGCCCCTGCGAGGTCGACAGCCCGTCCACCCAGCCGGCCTCCTCGACCTCCAGCGGGATCCGGCGAACGAACCCGTCGAGCAACCACACCGCCACCGGGACGTTCGCCAGGCCGTTCACCAGCACCAGCCCGAGGGCCGAGTTCGTCAGCCCCGCCTGCTTGAGCAGGTAGTACAGCGGCAGCACCGCCACGATGGGCGGTGCGCAGTAGCTGGCCAGCAGCAGCGCCTGCAGCCGCTCCCCGCGCGCGCCCGCGCGGGCCGTCACGTACGCCGCGGGCACCGCCACCACCGAGGTCAGCAGCGTCGCGCCGGCGGCCACCACCCAGGAGTTGGTGAGCATCGTCGACAGCGGGACGGTCGCGAACGCCTCGGGGAAGTTCGACCAGACGAGGCGGGTCGGCAGCCAGCCGCCGTTGGCGATGTCGTCGACGCCGCGCAGCGACAGCGAGACCAGGAACAGCAGCGGCACCAGGGCGACGAACGCCACCAGCGCCAGGACCACGCGCAGACCACCGCGCCGCAGCGCGCCCGCGGTCACGACTCCACCCGCACGGCCCGCGCGCGCAGCAGCGTCACGGCCGTCGTCAGCAGCCCCACGACCAGCCCGAACACCAGCGTCTGCGCGGCCGCCGTGCCGATCTCGTAGCTGCCGCGCATCCCGGTGCGGAAGATCTCGAAGCTGCTGACGATCGTCGACAGCCCCGGCCCGCCCTGGGTGACGACGGCGACGAGGTCGAACACCTTCAGCCCGACGACGAGCTCCAGCAGCAGCACCGAGAGCACGTTGGGCGCGATCACCGGCCAGGTCACCGAGGTGAACGCGCGCAGCGCCCCGGCGCCGTCGAGCGCCGCGGCCTCCCGCAGCTCCTCGGGGACGCCCAGCAGCGCGGCGAACACCAGCAGCGTCACCAGCGGGGTCCACTGCCACACGTGCACGACGACCAGCGCGCCGAAGGCGCCGACGCCGTCGCCCAGCGGGTTGGCGCCGGGGAACCCGATCGCCGAGAACAGCCCGCCGAACGCCCCGCCGACGGGGGCGAGCATGAGCTTCCAGGCGACGCCCACCATGACCGGCGGCGTCACCAGCGGCAGCAGCAGGATCGTCCCCACCGCCCCGAACCGGGTGCCGCGCGCGTGCAGCAGCAGCGCCAGCGCCACCCCCAGGACCGTGGTCAGCAGCGCCGCGAGCACCGCGAACAGCACCGAGCGCACCAGCGAGCCGGCGAACGCGACCGACTCCCACGCCTCGACGAGGTTGTCGGTGCCGGTGAAGCGCTGCAGCGGCCGCGCCAGCGAGGACTCCGTGAACGCCAGCAGGACGACGAACACCGTCGGGTAGACCAGCAGCAGCGCCAGCCCGACCAGGCTGGGCGCGGCGAGCCAGCCCGGGACGTGCCCCGGGCGGTGCCGGCGCGGCACCGCGCGCCGGCCGGTGCGGGCCCCGCGCTGGTGCGGCAGCCCGGTGCGCTCCAGCTGCTGGGTCACCCCAGCTCCCTCGTCCAGCTGTCGGCGGCCTCCTCCAGCGCCGCCGCCGGCTCCTGCCGGCCCTGGATGGCCAGCGCGAGCTGGTCGACGAGGTCCTGCAGCGCCTTCGGCGCGCCGGCCCGGCTGGGCCAGGCCAGCGGGTCGCCCTGCAGCCCCTCGCGGATGACGTCGGTGGCCTCGCCGGCGGCCGCCGCGTACTCCGGGGAGCCCAGCACGCTGGAGCGCGCCGGGTCGATGCCGGAGCCCGCGGTCGAGGCGAGCAGGAAGTTGTTGTCCCGGTTCGTCGCCCACTTCACGAAGGCGGCGGCCTTGTCCTGCTGGGCGGAGGCGCTGGAGACCCCGAGCCCGAAGCCGGCGTCCAGCGCGGTGCGCGGGGTGGTGTTGCTCCCGCCGACCGGCAGGGTGACCACGCCCCACTTGTCGACGACCTTCGAGCTCGCCGGGTCCTGCGCCTTCAGGCCCAGGTCGGTCCAGGTGTCGAGCATCGCGCCCTGGCCGGACAGGAAGGCCGAGTTGGCCTGGTCGAAGCCCGTCTGCAGCGGCGTCGGCAGCGCCGAGGGCGCCACGTCGATCAGGTGCTGCAGCGCCGCCCGCCCCTCCTCGCCCGCGAAGGCCGGCTGCCCGTCGGCGTCCACGAGCGTGCCGCCGTAGCCGGCCAGGCGGTTGATGAAGGAGCAGCCGAGGATCATCGGCACCTGCTGGCCCTCGACGATCGCGCCGTAGACGCTGCCGCCGGAGTCCCGGGTGATCTTCGCGGCGGCCGCGTCGTACTCGTCCCACGTGGCCGGCGGCTCCACGCCGTACCGGTCGAAGACCTCGGCGTTGTAGTAGAGGACGTGCGTGTCGCCGTCGAAGGGCAGCCCGTAGCGCCTGCCGTCCAGCAGCGTGTACGGGTCGTAGACCGAGGGCAGGAAGTCGTCGGCGGCGATGTCGTCGTTGGCGCCGATCCAGTCGGTGAGGTCGACGAGGGCGTCGGCGGCCACCAGCTCGCCGAGGCCGAAGTAGAAGTAGTCGAAGACGTCGAACTCGCCGTCACCGCCCTGTACGTCGAGGATCTGCTTGCTCGTCAGCTGGTCGTAGGGGATGGCCGTCACCTGCAGCTCCCCGCCGAACTCCTCCGCGAAGCGCGGCCCGAGCAGCTCGGTGAAGGCCAGCACGTGCGGCTGGTTGACCATCAGCTTGATCGTGGCGCCGCGCAGGTCGACGGCCCGCTCGGCCGCCAGGCCGGAGGCGGAGGCGCCGCCGCCGCACGCGGCGAGCGGACCGGTGGCGGCGAGGGCGCCCAGGCCGAGGGCCGAGGACAGGACCCGGCGGCGGGAGGCGAGCAGCCGGGCGGGTGCGCCGGCGGGGGAGGGCGTGCGGGGGGTGCGGCGGGACGCGGGCATGGGTGTGCTCCGTGGGTAGGCGGACGCGCGGGGTCCGTCGAGGGGGGTGCGCGCTGCGCGCGGGGGAGGGGTGGGGCGGGGACGCCGGGTGGCCGTCAGGCCAGGCCGAGCGGCGTCCCCCGGCGCGCGCTGGTGCGCGCCGGCGCCGCGGGACAGGCCGAGGCCGTGCACCGGGACAGGTCGACGTGGTGGCGCCGGGTGAGCAGGGTGCTGCGGATCACTTCGTGTCCTCCATCGCCCCTGGCGGGAGCACCTGCCGCACGCGTGCGGTGGTTGCTGTGGCGTCGTCGAGCCAGGTCTCTCGGCCACTCTGGATGGTGTTGCCGCGAGCGTAGCGGACACCGCCCGCCTCGCGGGAGGGGATCGCCGGGATCGGTGCGCCGCCGCCGCCGGAGGGGCTGTGAGACACTGCCCGTGGTCGAGCGTTCCCAACACCGGGCGCCCGGCCCGCCGTCGAGACCGCCGCCCACCGCGCGGGCTCCGGGCAGCGCCGCGGTCCAGTGGAAGGACCTCGCAGGCGCCCCGGACCACGTCGGGGACGACGACCGCCGGCGGCACGAGCGGGTCGACGCCACGCGCGGACCCGCTGGTGCACCGAGGACTTCCGTCGGGTGCGGGCCGACCCACCCGGCGAATCCGACGAGGACGCTCGCGCGGCCACGGGGTTCACCGGTGGAGTGGCCGCAGCGAGCCCAACGGAGCACCCGTGACGACCACACCTGAAGACAACGGCGCCGCAGCGGCCGGCGAGACCACCCCGGCGGCGCGCCCGCGCCGCCGCCGCGCCGCCAGCCGCCCCGCCGGACCGCCGGCCCCCCTGGAGCCGGTGGCGATCGAGCCCACCCCGGCCACCGCTCCCGCGGTGCCCGTCACCACCACCGCGGACCCCGCCGCCACCGCTGCGGGTGCGGGCACCGACGAGGTCGCGGCCCCGGCGCCCCAGGAGGTCCCGGAGGTGCCGACGGCGGCGCCCGCGCAGGCCACCGCCCCCGCCGCCGAGGTCGAGGCCGCTCCGGAGGCCGCAGCGCCGCGCCGCCGGACCCGCCGCGCCACCCGCAAGACGGCGACGCCCGCCGAGACCTCCGCCGAGACCTCCGCCGAGACCCCCGTCGTGGAGGCGGCCGAGGTCCCGCGCGAGGAGCCGGTCGAGGCCGCGGCGGTGCAGGTCGCCGCCGAGCAGGCCGTCGAGCAGCCCGTGGGCGAGGTCGCCGGGGCGAGCGTCGAGCAGACCGTGCCCGCCGCTCCGGCCGCGCCCGCCCGCCGGCGCCGCAGCCGGGCCAAGGCCGCGGCTCCCGCGCAGGCGCCCGCCGTCGACCAGGTGGTCGCGATCGCCGCCGACGCCCCCGTCGAGGACGCCCCCGTCGAGCCGCCCGCGCCCGAGCAGGTCGCGCCCGAGCAGGCCCCCACCGCCGAGCCGGTCGCCGAGCCGGTCGCCGAGCCGGTCGCCGAGCCGGTCGCCGAGCCGGTCGCCGCGGCCGACGACGACCTCATGGACGACCCGGTGCTGCTGCGCGCGGCGGGCTTCGCCCGCACCGGGCGCCGGCCCACCGAGGCCGAGCGCGCCGCCGACGCCGCCGCGCGCGCCACCGCGGTCTTCTTCCAGGCCCCGGACGCCGAGGCGCCCGCCCGGCGCCGTCGCCGCGCCTCCGCACCCGCCGGACCGCCGCCCAGCGCGGACGTCGACCAGGCCGCCGACGAGGACGCCGACCTCCTCGCCACCGGTGCGCCGGACGCGCCGGTCCGCCGCTCCGCCACCCGCCCGGTCGCCGACGTGGCGCCCGAGCGCGACCTGGACGACGAGGGCGACGACGTCGACGACCTCGAGGAGGCCTCCGAGGCCGACGACGAGGCCGCGGACGCCTTCGGGCGCGACGAGGAGGAGCCCGGCTCCCCGCGCCGGCGCCGCCGCCGCGGTGGTCGCGGCCGCCGCGGGCGCACCCGCGACGAGGACGCGCAGGACGGCGACGAGGACGAGGGCGAGGAGGAGCCCGAGCCCGTCGACGCCGACGCCGACGCCGACGCGGGCGAGGAGGACGCCGAGGGCGCCGACGACACCGACGACGAGGCCGAGGGCTCCTCGGGCTCCTCGCGCCGGCGCCGCCGCCGCCGTCGCCGCTCGGGCGCCGGGGAGGGCGAGGAGCCGTCGCCGGACGACCCGCCGAACACGGTCGTGCGGGTCCGCGAGCCGCGCCGCGGGCGCAGCACGAGCACCGGCACCGGCGAGGACGAGATCACCGCGCTCAAGGGCTCCACGCGCCTGGAGGCCAAGAAGCAGCGCCGCCGCGAGGGCCGCGAGGCCGGCCGCAAGCGCGCCATCCTCACCGAGGCCGAGTTCCTCGCCCGCCGCGAGAGCGTCGAGCGCGTCATGGTCGTGCGCCAGCAGGACGACCGCACGCAGATCGGCGTGCTCGAGGACGGCATCCTCGTCGAGCACTACGGCGCCCGGCGCACGCAGACGACGATGGTCGGCAACGTCTACCTCGGCCGCGTCCAGAACGTGCTGCCCAGCATGGAGGCCGCGTTCGTCGACGTTGGCAAGGGCCGCAACGCCGTCCTGTATGCCGGCGAGGTCAACTGGGACGCCGCCGGGCTGGAGGGCCAGCCGCGGCGCATCGAGGTCGCGCTGAAGTCCGGCGACCCCGTCCTCGTGCAGGTCACCAAGGACCCCGTGGGCCACAAGGGGGCCCGGCTCACCAGCCAGGTCTCGCTGCCCGGCCGCTACCTCGTCTACGTCCCGCGCGGGTCGATGACGGGCATCTCCCGCAAGCTGCCCGACACCGAGCGCGCACGGCTGAAGAAGGTCCTCAAGAAGGTCGTCCCCGAGGGCGCCGGCGTCATCGTGCGCACGGCCGCGGAGGGCGTCTCCGAGGAGGAGCTCGCCGCCGACGTGCAGCGCCTGCAGGCGACGTGGGAGGCGATCCAGGCCAAGGCCTCGAGCAAGAACGCGCCGGTGCTGCTGCACGGCGAGCCGGACCTCACCGTGCGCGTCGTCCGCGACGTCTTCAACGAGGACTTCACCAAGCTCGTCATCTCCGGCGACGAGGCGTGGGAGACCGTGCACGGCTACGTCGGCGACGTCGCCCCGGACCTCGCCGACCGCCTGGAGCGGTGGAGCGGGCCGGAGGACGTCTTCGCCCACCACCGCGTCGACGAGCAGCTGCAGAAGGCCCTCGGCCGCAAGGTGTGGCTGCCCTCGGGCGGCTCGCTGGTCATCGACCCCACCGAGGCGATGCACGTCATCGACGTCAACACCGGCAAGTTCACCGGTGCGGGCGGCACGCTCGAGGAGACGGTGACGCGCAACAACCTCGAGGCCGCGGAGGAGATCGTCCGCCAGCTGCGGCTGCGCGACATCGGCGGGATCATCGTCATCGACTTCATCGACATGGTCCTGGAGTCCAACCGCGACCTCGTGCTGCGCCGGCTCGTGGAGTGCCTGGGCCGCGACCGCACCAAGCACCAGGTGGCCGAGGTGACCTCGCTGGGCCTGGTGCAGATGACCCGCAAGCGCACCGGCCAGGGGCTGGCCGCCGTGCTCGAGGAGCTCGAGGAGGCCGGTGAGCCCGCCTCCGCGGCCTCCGGCGGCTCCGCGGGTGCCAACGGCTCGGCGGGTGCCGGCTCCAGCGGCGGCTCGAACGGTGCCGGCTCCAACGGCGGCTCGAACGGTGCCGGCTCCAACGGCGGCTCCAACGGCGGCAAGTCCCGCTCGCGGCGCGGCCGCGGCCGGGACAAGGCCGTCGAGGAGGTCGTCGAGGCGCCCGCCGCCCCGGCGGCTGCCGTCAAGGAAGCGGCCAAGGACCCCGCCGTGCTGGCGGCCATCGCGGCCGTCGCCGCGGCCGGCCGCCGGGACAAGGAGACCGACGAGAGCGGTGCCGACGAGGCCCCGCGCCCGTCGGTGGCGGCCCTGGAGTCGGCGGTCGAGGCGGCCGCCCAGGCGGTCCACGGGGCCGTCGCGGTGGCCGAGGAGTGAACCGCGCCGGCTCCGGCCGGCCGGTCGTTTTGACCCCCGGGGCATGCGTTCCGTACGCTTGACCCCTGGTGCGCCATCGTGCGCGAGCCTCCGACTGCCCAGTCAGTCCGGTGGCGTTCCAGTTCGTGACGAGAGAAACGGGTTCGTTGTGGTGTACGCCATCGTCCGCGCCGGCGGCCGGCAGGAGAAGGTCTCGGTCGGCGACGTGCTGACCATCGACCGGGTTCCCGTGGCCAGCGGAGAAACCCTCCAGCTGCAGCCCCTGCTCCTCGTCGACGGCGAGACCGTCACCCACGACGCGTCTGCGCTCGCGGGTGTCAAGGTCACCGCCGAGGTGGTCGAGGAGGCCAAGGGCCCCAAGATCACGATCCTCAAGTACAAGAACAAGACCGGGTACCGCAAGCGCCAGGGTCACCGCGCGAAGCTGACCCGCGTCAAGATCACCAGCATCGGGGAGTGACGTCAGCTCATGGCACACAAGAAGGGCGCGAGCTCCTCGCGCAACGGTCGTGACTCCGCGGCGCAGCGCCTCGGTGTGAAGCGCTTCGGCGGTCAGGTCGTCAGCGCGGGCGAGATCCTCGTCCGCCAGCGCGGCACCCACTTCCACCCCGGTGCGGGTGTGGGCCGCGGCGGCGACGACACGCTGTTCGCGCTGGTCCCGGGCGCCGTCGAGTTCGGCACCCGTCGTGGCCGCAAGGTCGTCAACATCGTCGCTGCAGGCGAGTGACGACGCACCAGTCGTGATCGCGGAGGGGCGGGCCGGGCAACCGGTCCGCCCCTCCGCGCGTTCCACCCCGCTCCGGCCCTCCCGCGAGGAGGCCGGGGACCTGCCAGAGACTCGGAGAAGCCGTCATGTCCACCCACTTCGTGGACCGCGTTGTCCTGCACGTCGCCGGCGGTGACGGCGGCAACGGCTGCGCGTCGGTGCACCGCGAGAAGTTCAAGCCGCTCGGCGGGCCGGACGGCGGCAACGGCGGCCGCGGCGGCGACGTCGTCCTCGAGGTCGACCCCCAGGTCACCACCCTGCTGGAGCTGCACCGCCGCCCGCACCGCAGCGCGCCCGACGGCCGCTTCGGCATGGGCTCGCACCGCAACGGCGCCGAGGGCGAGGACCTGGTCATCGGCGTGCCCGACGGCACGATCGTGCGCTCGGCCACCGGCGAGCTGCTGGCGGACATGGTCGGCGCCGGCACCCGCTACATCGCCGCGGCGGGCGGCCGCGGCGGGTTGGGCAACGCCGCCCTGGCCTCCCCCCGCCGCAAGGCCCCCGGCTTCGCGCTGCTGGGCGAGCCCGGTGACGCCCGCGACGTCGTCCTGGAGCTGAAGACCCTCGCCGACGTCGCGCTCGTCGGCTTCCCCAGCGCCGGCAAGTCCAGCCTCGTCGCGGCGATGTCCGCGGCCCGGCCGAAGATCGCCGACTACCCGTTCACGACCCTCGTGCCCAACCTGGGGGTCGTGGAGGCCGGGGACACCCGCTTCACCGTCGCCGACGTGCCCGGGCTCATCCCCGGCGCCAGCGAGGGGCGCGGGCTCGGCCTGGACTTCCTGCGCCACGTCGAGCGCTGCGTGGCGCTCGTGCACGTGCTCGACGGCGCGAACCTGGAGAGCGACCGCGACCCGGTCAGCGACCTGGAGGCCATCGAGAAGGAGCTGGCCGCCTACCCCGTCGACGAGGGCACCGTGCCGCTGCAGGAGCGCCCGCGCATCATCGCCATCAACAAGGCGGACGTGCCCGACGCCCAGGAGATGGCCGAGATCGTCCGCGCCGACCTGGAGCGGCGGGGCGACCCCGTCCTCGTCGTCTCGGCGGCCTCGCACGCGGGTCTGCGCGAGCTGGCCTTCGCCATGGCCGAGCTCGTGCGGGCGGCCCGCGCCGCGGCGCCCGAGGCCGTGCCCACCCGCGTCGTGCTCAACCCGCCCGCCGTCGACGAGACCGGCTTCGCGGTGACGCGCGAGGAGTACGGCGACGTCGAGGACCGCCGGGTCCGCTTCCGGGTGCGCGGGGAGAAGCCGCGCCGCTGGGTGCGCCAGACCGACTTCACCAACGACGAGGCCGTCGGCTACCTCGCCGACCGGCTCGCCCGGCTGGGCGTGGAGGACGAGCTGTTCAAGGCCGGCGCCACCCCCGGGGCCGAGGTCGTCATCGGCGACGACGCCAACGCCGTCGTCTTCGACTGGGAGCCCACGATGGTCTCCGGCGCCGAGGTGCTCGGCCAGCGCGGCAGCGACCTGCGCCTGGAGGACCACTCGCGCCCCACCCGCGCCACCAAGCGCGAGCACGAGCGCGAGCGCCGCGCCGCCAAGGCGGCCGCGCGCGAGGAGCTGGAGGTCGAGCGCCGCGCCGGGCACTGGACCGCCGACGACGAGCCCGGGGCCCCGGTCGAGCGCACGTCCGTCGGCGCCGCCGACGAGGAGCTCCCCGAACGGTGAGCACCCCTGCGGCGGTGGCCCGGCGCGAGGAGCTGCGCCGGGCCGACCGCGTCGTCGTCAAGGTCGGCTCCTCGTCGCTGACGACCGCCGCCGGCGGGCTGGACGCCTCGCGGCTGGACGCGCTCGTGGACGTCCTCGCCGCGCGGCGCGCCGCCGGCGGGCAGGTCGTCCTCGTCTCCTCCGGCGCCATCGCCGCCGGGCTGGCGCCGCTGGGGCTGCCCAAGCGCCCGCGCGACCTGGCCAGCCAGCAGGCCGCGGCGAGCGTGGGGCAGGGGCTGCTGCTGGCCGAGTACGCCCGGGCCTTCGCCCACGCGGGGCTGACCGTCGGGCAGGTCCTGCTGACGGCCGAGGACGTCGTGCGCCGCACCCACTACGGCAACGCCCAGCGCACCCTGGAGCGGCTGCTGGGCCTGGGCGTCGTGCCGGTGGTCAACGAGAACGACACCGTGGCCACCCACGAGATCCGCTTCGGCGACAACGACCGCCTCGCCGCGCTGGTGGCGCACCTCGTGCGCGCCGACGCGCTGGTGCTGCTCTCCGACGTCGACGCCCTCTACGACGCGCCTCCCTCGCGGCCGGGCGCGCAGCGGCTGCGCACCGTGCGCGGGCCGGAGGACCTCGCCGGGGTGAGCATCGGGGCGGCCGGTGCCGCGGGCGTGGGCACCGGCGGGATGGCGACGAAGGTGGAGGCCGCCTCGATCGCGGTGGCCGCCGGGGTGCCGGCGCTGGTCACCTCCGCGGCGCTGGCGGCGCAGGCGCTCGACGGCGCCGACGTGGGGACCTGGTTCCCGGTGCCGGCCGCGCGCCGGGCCCGCCGCAGCACCCGGCAGCTGTGGCTGGCGCACGCCGCCGCCCCCGCCGGGCGCCTCGTGCTCGACGACGGCGCCGTGCGCGCGGTGCGCCAGGGCCGCTCGTCGCTGCTGCCCGCGGGCGTGACCGGCGTGACCGGGCGCTTCCGCGCGGGTGACCCCGTGGACCTCGTGGACCGAAACGGCCACGCGCTGGCCCGCGGGCTGGTGAACTACTCCTCGGAGGAACTGCCGGACATGCTCGGCCGGTCGACGCGCGAGCTCGCCCGGCAGTGGGGTCCGGCCTACGAGCGCGAGGTGGTCCACCGCGACCACCTGGTGCTCCTGGGGCGCTGAGCCCCTCCAGCAGCGAGCAGCGTCGAGCCGGGGAGCCGGGTGTGGTGGAGCCGTCGTTGCCGCTGTGGTCGGTGACGCTGACGGTCGCCGGTGAGGCGGTCGAGGTCGAGGAGCTGCGGGCGGCGCTGGACCGGCTGCTGGACGAGCACCCGTTCCTCTCCAGCGTGCGCTACTCCGCCACCCGCGTGGAGCTGCGCTACTGGGACGAGGCGCGCGACGTCGACGACGCCGCCGCGATGGCCCTGCGGCTGTGGCCGGAGCACCGCAGCCGCACCGGGCTGCCGCCGTGGTCGGTGGTGGGCGTGGAGGTCGTCGACCGCACCACCGTCGAGCACCGGGTCGCCCAGCAGAGCGCCCAGCAGGGCGCCCGGCGCCGTCCGCACGCCGGCGCGCGGCCGCGCACCCGCTCGCTGGACCTCATCGGCGACATCGCCCCCTGGTGAGCGCGGGGGAACGCGGGTGAGGACCGGGGCCCCCGCGTCCTACCCTGTCCCCATGACCCTCGAGGCACCCGCGCTCGACGCCGCCGCCCCCGCCGCCCCCTCCCTGGAGGAGGCCGTCCTCGCGGTCTGCCGCCGCGCCAAGGCCGCCTCGCGACCGCTGCGGGTGGCCACGCGGGCCGCCAAGGACGCCGCGCTGCTCGCCGTCGCCGACGCCCTCGTGGCCGCCACCGAGCGCATCGTCGCGGCCAACGAGGAGGACCTGGCCCGCGGCCGGGCGCAGGGCACCTCCCCGCACCTGCTGGACCGGCTGCGCCTGGACCCGCCGCGGGTGGCCGCCGTGGCCGCCGCCGTGCGCGAGGTCGCCGCCCAGCCCGACCCGGTCGGGGAGGTCGTGCGCGGCTCGACGCTGCCCAACGGCCTGCGGCTGCGCCAGCTGCGGGTGCCGATGGGCGTGCTCGGCGTCGTCTACGAGGCCCGCCCCAACGTCACCGTCGACGTCGCGGTCCTCGCCCTCAAGAGCGGCAACGCCGTCGTGCTGCGCGGCGGGTCCGCCGCCGCCTCCACCAACACGGTGCTCGTGCAGGTGCTGCGCGCGGCCCTGGAGTCCGCGGGCCTGCCCGCCGACGCCGTCACGAGCATCGACGAGCACGGCCGCGACGGCGTGGGCGTGCTGCTCACCGCCCGCGGGCTCGTGGACCTGCTCGTGCCCCGCGGCGGCGCCGAGCTCATCCAGCGCGTGGTGCGCGAGGCGACCGTGCCGGTCATCGAGACGGGCGTGGGCAACTGCCACGTCTACGTCGACGCCTCCGCGGACCTGCGCCAGGCCGTCGACGTCGTCCTCAACGCCAAGACGTCGCGGCCCAGCGTGTGCAACGCCGCCGAGACCGTCCTGGTGCACTCCGCGCTCGCGGCCGACTTCCTGCCGACGCTGCTGAGCGCCCTGCACGGTGCGGGGGTGGTGCTGCACGCCGACGCCGCGTCGCGCGCGGCGGCCGAGGCGGCGGGGGTGCCCTCGGTCGCGGTGACCGACGCGGACTGGGCCGCGGAGTATCACGGCCTGGAGATCGCCGTCGGGGTCGTGGACTCCGTCGAGCAGGCCGTCGAGCACATCGCCCGCTGGTCCTCCGGGCACACCGAGGCGGTGCTGGCCACCGACGTGCGGGTCGCCGAGCACTTCTGCGCCGCCGTCGACTCCGCCGTCGTCGCGGTCAACGCCTCGACGCGCTTCACCGACGGCGGGGAGTTCGGCCTGGGCGCCGAGGTGGGCATCTCGACGCAGAAGCTGCACGCGCGCGGGCCCATGGGCCTGTCGGAGCTGACGACGACGACCTGGCAGGTCCTCGGCGACGGTCACGTGCGCCTCTGAGGCCCCTCCCGGGGCTCCTCGCCCCCCGGCGGGCCCTCCTCGAGGCTGTCGCCGGCGACCAGGTACGCCGGCCGCCCCTGCAGCTGCACGTAGAGGCGGCCGACGTACTCGCCGAGCACCCCCAGGCACAGCAGCTGCAGGGTGCCCACCCCGGCCACCACGGCCAGGGTCGAGGTCCAGCCCGGCACCGTGGAGCCGGCCGCGAACGAGACCAGCGCGTACACCAGCAGCAGCGTCGTCAGCGCGGCGCCGCCGAGGCCGAAGAACGTCGCCAGCCGCAGCGGGGCGGTGGAGGAGCCGGTGATGGCGTCCACCGACAGCCGCAGCATCCGCACCAGCGGGTACTTGGTGCGGCCGGCCCCGCGGGCCTCGCGCACGTACCCCACCCGGGCGGAGGCGAAGCCGAGCTCGGGCACCACCAGCCGCAGCACCCGGTGCTGCTCGGGCAGGCCCAGGACGGTGTCCACGACGACCCGGCTGGTGAAGCGGTAGTCACCGGCCTGCGCGGGGGCGGTGCCGCCCAGGGCGCGCACGAGGCGGTAGAAGGCCGCCGCGGTCAGCCGCTTGAGCCGGCTGTCGACGGAGCGGTCCTCGCGCACGGCGTAGACGACGTCGGCGCCGTCGCGGGCCGCGGCCAGCAGCCGCGGCAGCAGCTCCGGCGGGTCCTGCACGTCGGCGTCCATCGTCACGACGCCGTCGCGGCCGCGGGCGCGGGCCAGGCCCGCCGACAGCGCCGCCTGGTGGCCGGCGTTGGTGCGCAGCCGCACCACGCGCAGCTGCGGCCAGTCGCGGCGCAGGCGCGCCAGGACGACGGGGGTGGCGTCGGTGCTGCCGTCGTCGACGACGAGGACCTCGTAGCCGGCCAGCCCGCGCGCCAGGAGGTCGTCGAGCACGGGACGCAGCCGGGCGGCGAAGGAGGGCAGCACCTCGGCCTCGTCGTAGGCGGGCACGACGACGGACAGGGCGGGCCGGTCCTCGGCCCGGGGCGGGTCGGGGCGGGCGGACACGCGGTGATCCTCTCGCACACCCGCGCGGCCGGTCGCCGGGCGGCGTGCGAGGATGAGGGACGAGTGCCCGCCCGACCTGGAGGATCCCCATGCTGCACGCGCTCGTCGCGCAAGCCGCTCAGCAGACCGAGGAGCACGGCGTCGAGCTGCCCATGCCCCCGGTCGCGTTCGGCATCGTCGCGCTCTGCATCCTGCTCGCCATGCTCCTGGTGACCTGGGCGTTCAAGAACTCCGGCTCCCGCCACTGACCTCCTCCGCCGTGCCACCCGAGACAGCTCCCTCCTCGCCGGCGGCAGCCCCCGGTCCGGGGGGGCGCCGCCCGAGGCTCGGGGTCATGGGCGGCACGTTCGACCCCATCCACCACGGGCACCTGGTGGCCGCCAGCGAGGTCGCGGCGCGCTTCGAGCTCGACGAGGTCGTGTTCGTGCCGACCGGCCGGCCGTGGCAGAAGTCGCGCCGCGACATCACCCCGGCCGAGCACCGCTACCTCATGACCGTCATCGCGACGGCCTCCAACCCGCGCTTCACCGTCTCGCGCATCGACATCGAGCGCGGCGGGTTCACCTACACGATCGACACCCTGCGCGAGCTGCGCGACCTGCGGCCCGAGGCGGACCTGTTCTTCATCACGGGCGCCGACGCCCTCGCGCAGATCCTGCAGTGGAAGGACGTCGCGGAGCTGTGGTCGCTGGCCCACTTCGTGGGCGTCAGCCGCCCCGGGCACGCGCTGAGCGACGACGGCCTGCCGATGGACGGGGTCAGCCTGCTGGAGGTGCCGGCGCTGTCGATCTCCTCCACCGACTGCCGCACGCGCGTCGCCGACGGCCTGCCCGTGTGGTACCTCGTGCCCGACGGCGTCGTGCAGCACATCAGCAAGCACCGCCTCTACACCCGGGCCGCCCGGACCGAGCCCGCCGCCGTGGGAGAATCGCAGGACTGACCGAACCCCCGCGCCGCTGCCGGCCGGGGCCGACCGAGGAGTTCCGTGCCCGCATCCGAGCGATCCCTCGAGCTGGTGACCAGCGCAGCGGCCGCCGCGATGGACAAGCTCGCCACCGACGTCATCGCGCTCGACGTGTCCGACCAGCTGTTCATCACCGACGCCTTCCTGCTCGCCTCCGCGCCCAACGAGCGCCAGGTCCGGGCCATCGCCGAGGCGGTCGAGGAGAAGCTGCTGCCCCTGGGCGCCAAGCCCGTGCGCCGCGAGGGCGAGCGCGAGGGCCGCTGGGTCCTGCTCGACTTCGTCGACGTCGTCGTCCACGTCCAGCACGCCGAGGAGCGCGAGTACTACGCCCTCGAGCGGCTGTGGAAGGACTGCCCGCCCATCGAGCTGCCGGTGCCGGCGACGGCTCCCGACAGCCAGGCGTGACGGCCTCGACCCTCGTCCTCTGGCGGCACGGGCGCACCCCGTTCAACGCCGAGAACCGCTTCCAGGGCCAGCTCGACGTCCCCCTGGACGAGGTCGGGCGCGCCCAGGCGCGGGAGGCGGCCGCGCACCTGGCCGCGCTCGGCGTGGACGTGCTCGTCGCCTCCGACCTCTCGCGCGCCGCGGACACCGCGGCCGCCCTCACGGCGCTCAGCGGTGTGCCCGCGCAGCTGGACCCCGCTCTGCGCGAGGTCGACGCCGGGCGCTGGCAGGGGCTGCTGCACCACGAGATCACCGCGCAGTGGCCGCAGGAGTACGCGGCCTGGCGGCGCGGGGAGGACCTGCGCATCGGCGGCGGTGAGACGCGCGCCGAGGTGGCCGAGCGCACCGCCGCGGCCGTGCAGCGCCACGCCGAGGCCGTCGACGACGGCGGCACCCTCGTCGTCGCCTCGCACGGGGCGGCGCTGAAGGCGGCGCTGCTGCGCCTGCTCGGCCTCCCCGTCACCGCCGGCGGCGCCTTCGCCGGTTTCCGCAACGCCCGCTGGGCGGTGCTGCGCAGGCGGGCGGAGGGCTGGTCGCTGGCGGAGTACAACGCCGGGCCGGCCGGTGCGGGTGTGGGCGCCGAGGGCTGAGGCGCCTCGTGCGAACCCCCGCCGCGGGGGTCGTCACGAGCACCGCGCGGAGTGCGGTAGTGTTGTCCTCGTTGCCGGGCGGGAACGCCAGGGTGACGAGCAAGGGGCTGTGGCGCAGCTGGTAGCGCACCTCCATGGCATGGAGGGGGTCAGGGGTTCGAATCCCCTCAGCTCCACCTCGACGAAGGGCCCGGACATCCGTCCGGGCCCTTCGTGCGTCCCGGGCGGAGCCCCCCGGGTCGGGGTGCCTCAGCCGCCCTCCAGCAGCTGCAGGACGCTCGCCACCGCCGCGCGCGCCGTCCGCGCCGATCCCCGCGTCGACGGCTGCCCGCTGCGCGTGAGCGCGCTGACGAGGACGGTGCGGGCCCCGCGCTGCGCCAGGCCCACCACGGCCGCGCTGCCGTACCAGCCGGTGGCCGCCGCGTGGGTGAAGCACCACCCGCCCGGCAGCGGCGCGGTGGGCAGCCACGAGCGCAGCAGCGGGCGCGCGGGGGCGGGCAGCGCGGTGCCGACGAGGACCCGGCCGTAGCCGCGGGCCAGCGCCGTCGCGCTGGTCACGTCGCGCGGTTCCCACGGCTGCCCGCCGCTGCTGGCCGGCGCCCAGCGGTCCAGGCGGGTCGTGCGGTCGCCCAGCTCGCGGCAGGAGCGGGTGAACCCGCGCGGGCCGCCGACGAGCCCCAGCAGCAGGTTGGCGGCGGTGGCGTCGGCCCGCCGCAGCGCGGCGTCGCACAGCTGCCCGACGCTCATGCCCTCGGACAGGTGCCAGCAGCAGACGGGGGAGCCGTCGACGAGGTCGTCGGGGGAGAAGCGCAGGTGCCGGCGCAGGACCGCCGGTCCGCCGGTGCGCAGCAGCTGCGCCGCCACCAGCCCCGCGTGCAGGGACAGCAGCGGGCGCGGCACGTCGGGGCGGTGGGCCAGCCGGGCGCCGGTGCGCAGGTCCAGCGCCCACGCGCTCGCACCGCACGCCCGCAGCGCCGGCAGGCCGGTGGCGGGGTGCGGGGACGGCGCCGGGCCGAGGGCGCGGGGGACCGCCGCGGCGGCGAGCGCGCCGGCCAGCAGGGTGCGGCGGGCCGGGGAGCGGGCCGGGGAGCGCGGCGCGGCCGCGCCACCGGGTGCGGCGTCCTCGAGCGCTGCGCTGTCGCCCACGTCGGCCTCCTGCGGCACGGGCCGGGACCAGGAGCACCAGGGTGCTCCCGTCCCGGCCCGCTCGCCAGCCCCGCGGCCCCCTCGCCGCCGCGCCGCCCGGGCGCGGTGCGCCCGGCTCGTGCTCAGGCGCTGCGGCTCCAGCCGACGGCCGGGGCCACGTGCTCGACGATCGAGCGCATGAGGTGGGTGTTGTAGTCCACGCCCAGGGCGTTGGGGATCGTCACCAGCAGGGTGTCGGCCTCGCGCACGGCGGCGTCCTTGGACAGCTGCTCGGCGACGACGTCGGGGTCGCCGGCGTAGGTCTTGCCGAAGCGGGCCAGGCCCGGCTCGCCGAGGGAGCCCACGGTGTCGGTGGAGCTGCGCTCGCGGCCGAAGTAGGCCTCGTCGAGGTCGTTGACGATGGGCATGACGCTGCGGCTGACGGAGACGCGGGGCTCGCGCTGCCAGCCGGAGTCCTTCCAGACCTGCCGGTAGAGCGCGATCTGCTCGGCCTGCAGCTCGTCGAAGGGCACGCCGGTGTCCTCGGTGAGCAGGGTGGAGCTCATGAGGTTCATGCCCTGCTCGGCGACCCAGCGGGCGGTCGCGCGGGTCCCGGAGCCCCACCAGATCCGCTCGGCCAGCCCGGGCGACTGCGGCAGCACCGGCAGCAGGACCGAGCGGCCGGTCGTCCGCGGGTCGGACTCGGCCACGCCCACCCCGGCGATCGCGCGGCGGAAGACGTCGGTGTGGCGGCGGGCCATGTCCGCCTCGCTCTCGCCCTCGGCGGGCACGTGCCCGAAGGTCGCCGGGCCGTGCAGGGCGGGCTCGGGTGAGCCGCGGCTGACGCCGAGCTGCAGGCGGCCGCCGGAGAGCAGGTCGGTCTGCGCGGCCTCCTCGGCCATGTGCAGGGGGTTCTCGTAGCGCATGTCGATGACGCCGGTGCCCAGCTCGATGCGGCTGGTGCGGGCGGCCATCGCCGCCAGCACGGGGAAGGGGGCCGCCTGCTGGCGGGCGAAGTGGTGCACCCGCACGTAGGCGCCGTCGAAGCCGAGCTCCTCGGCGGCCACCGCGAGCTCGACGGTCTGCACGAGCGCGTCGCGCGCCGTGCGCGCGGCCGAGCCGGGAACCGGCTGGTAGTGGCCGAAGGAGAGGAACCCGATGCGCTTCACGGTTCTTTGAACGGTCAAGCTCTCAGGGGTGTTCCCGCACGCGGCAGGATGGGCGGGTGATCTCCAAGGACACCCAGCTGTGCATCTCGCTGTCGGGGCGCCCGAGCAACCTCGGCACCCGCTTCCACAACTTCCTCTACGCCGAGCTCGGCCTCGACTACGTCTACAAGGCGTTCACGACGAACGACGTCGCCGCGGCCGTCGGCGGCATCCGGGCCCTGGGCATCCGCGGCGCCGGCATCTCCATGCCGTTCAAGGAGGCGGTCATCCCGCTCGTGGACGAGCTGCAGCCCTCGGCGGCGGCGATCCGGTCGGTCAACACCATCGTCAACACCGACGGGCACCTGCTGGCCTGCAACACCGACTACCTCGCCGTCGCGGGACTGATCGCCTCCCACGGCATCACCCCCGCCGGCACCACCGCCGTGCTGGGCAGCGGCGGCATGGCGAAGGCGTGCGTGGCGGCCCTGCGCGACAGCGGCTTCGGCGACCTGCTGGTCGTCGCCCGCAACGAGGCGGCCGGGCGCGCGCTCGCGCAGGCCTACGGCGCCCGCTGGCTGCCCGCCCTGGGCGAGCAGCGCCCGGCGCTGCTCGTCAACGCCACCCCGGTCGGCATGGCCGGCGGTCCCGCCGCGGACGAGCTGCCCGTCGCGCCGGAGGTCGTGCAGGCCGCCGCAGCGGTCCTGGAGGTCGTCGCCGTCCCCGAGGACACCCCGCTGGTCCGGCTGGCCCGCCGCACCGGCGCCGAGGTCGTCACCGGCACCGAGGTGGCCGCGCTGCAGGCCGCCGAGCAGTTCAGCCTCTACACCGGGGTGAGGCCCACCGCGGACCAGGTGCGGCGGGCGGGGGAGTTCTCCCGCCTGCCCGTCGGCTGACCCGGCGACCGACCCGTCGGCCGGCCCTCGGGCCGCATCACCCGCTCGACGCATCCAGCCGGCCCCGCGGCGTGCCGAGCACGTCGGGGTGAGCGATGCGTCCCGAGCCCAGCCGGTCCACCCTCCCCGCCGCGCGGGCAGCGGGCGGTCCTCCCGGCCGTGGCTCGCGGCCGTCGCCGGGGTGCTCGCCCTCGCGGCCGTCGGCGCGGCGGTCACCGCCGCGCTGGCCTCCGCGACCGCGGCGCTGGCGGTCGCGCTCGCCGGGGCGCTGCTGCTGGTGGTCCTGCTGGCGGCGGCGCTGGCCGCGGCCGCCCGCGCCCACCGCGAGGCCGAGGACGCCGTCGAGTCGCTGCTGCTGGCGCTGGAGGCCGCGCGCGACGAGAGCGTCAGCGACGAGGCCACCGGGCTGCTGAACCGCCGCGGGCTGCTGCTGGTGGGCCGTCAGGTGCTGGAGTCCGCGCGCCGCTCCGGCGGTGCGGTGCACGCCTGCGTCGTGGAGGTCACCCCGGCGGTGCAGCTGGGCGGTCCCGCCCCGGGCTCGCAGGAGCTGCGCGAGCAGCGCGAGCACCGCGAGGCCGCCGTCGCGGCCGCGCTGCGGGGGGCCACCCGCACCTCCGACGTCGTGGCGCGCGACGACGAGGGCCGCTTCCTCGTGCTGGGGCCGGGTGCCGGCCTGCACGCGCAGGAGCTGGAGCGCCGCGTGCGCGTCGGCCTGGCCCAGCACCGCCTGCAGGACCGGGCGCAGGGCGAGGGCGGGGAGCGCTCGGCGCGGATGGCCGTCGAGGTCGGGGCGGCCGTGCTCGCGCCCTGGGACGAGGGGCAGGTCGCCGACCTGCTGGTGCGGGCCGAGCAGGCCCTGGCGCAGCGGCGGGCGCTGCGCCGCAGCACGCCCGTGCACGGCTGGGGACGGCGCCGCAGCGACCGCTCCGCGCGCCCCGAGCGCCCGGGCGCCTGAGCGCGCGCCCGCCGCGCGGTAGGCTGGGCAGGTGCTGACCCGCCGACTTCCCGGACGGCGCTGAGCTGCTGCGCATGCGCAGGTGCCGGCGCCGCGACCCCTCCTGAGCGAGGGGTCTTTCCACGTCTGCGGGCGGGACGCACGAGTGCACCGGGAGGACGAGATGACGCAGACCGACGCCGGGACCAGCCCGCGCGAGGAGCAGGACGAGCAGCGCTACGACGCGTTCGCGCTGCAGGACAAGTGGCTGCCGGTCTGGGACGAGCTGAAGCCGTTCAAGAGCGGTGCGCCGGGCGATCCGCGCCCGAAGAAGTACGTGCTCGACATGTTCCCGTACCCCTCCGGCGACCTGCACATGGGTCACGCCGAGGCGTACGCGCTCGGTGACGTCATCGCGCGCTACTGGGTGCAGCGCGGCTTCGACGTCATGCACCCCATCGGCTGGGACGCCTTCGGCCTGCCGGCCGAGAACGCGGCCATCAAGCGCGGCCTGGACCCGCGCGGGTGGACCTACGACAACATCGCCCAGCAACGGGCCTCGATGCGCCGCTACGCGTGCTCCTTCGACTGGGACCGCGTGCTGCACACCTCCGACCCCGAGTACTACAAGTGGAACCAGTGGCTGTTCCTGAAGCTCTACGAGCGCGGCCTGGCCTACCGCAAGGACTCGCTGGTCAACTGGGACCCGGTCGACCAGACGGTGCTGGCCAACGAGCAGGTCCTGCCCGACGGCACCTCCGAGCGCTCCGGCGCGAAGGTCGTCAAGAAGAAGCTGACCCAGTGGTACTTCCGGATCACCGAGTACGCCGACCGGCTGCTGGACGACCTGGACGCCCTGGAGGGCGCCTGGCCCGCCAAGGTCATCAGCATGCAGCGCAACTGGATCGGGCGCTCCACCGGCGCCGAGGTCGAGTTCGCCATCGAGGGCCGCGACGAGCCGGTCACCGTCTACACCACGCGCCCGGACACCCTGCACGGTGCGACGTTCATGGTCGTCGCCGCCGACTCCGACCTGGCCGAGGAGCTGGCGGCCGGAGCCGACGAGGACGTGCGCGCGGCGTTCGCGGAGTACCGCACCCGGGTGCAGGAGACCTCCGACATCGACCGGCTGTCCTCGGAGCGGGAGAAGACGGGCGTGCCGCTGGGGCGCTCCGCGGTCAACCCCGTCAACGGCGAGCTGCTGCCGATCTGGGCGGCCGACTACGTCCTGGCCGACTACGGCACCGGCGCCATCATGGCCGTCCCCGCCCACGACCAGCGCGACCTGGACTTCGCCCGCACCTTCGGGCTGCCGGTGCGCGTGGTCGTCGACGTCCGCGACGAGGACGGCGAGCCGCTGCCGGACCCGGCGACCTCGGGCACGGCGACCGCCGGCGACGGCGTCCTGGTGAACTCCGGGGAGCTGGACGGGCTGGACAAGGCGGCGGGCATCGCCAAGGCGGTCGAGCTGCTGCAGGCGGCCGGCAAGGGCCGGCCGGCGAAGAACTACCGGCTGCGCGACTGGCTCATCTCCCGCCAGCGCTACTGGGGCACCCCGATCCCGATCGTGCACACCGAGACCGGTGAGGTCCCGGTCCCCGAGGACCAGCTGCCGGTGCTGCTGCCGCCGAGCGAGGGGCTGAACCTCACGCCCAAGGGCACCTCGCCGCTGGGTGCCGCCGAGGACTGGGTCAACGTGCCCAGCCCGGTCGACGGCTCCCCGGCCCGGCGCGACCCGGACACGATGGACACCTTCGTCGACTCGTCCTGGTACTACCTGCGCTTCGTCTCCCCGCGGGACGACACGCAGCCCTTCGACAAGGACCTCATCGCGCAGTGGGGCCCCATCGACCAGTACGTCGGCGGCGTGACCCACGCGATCCTGCACCTGCTGTACGCGCGGTTCATCACCAAGGTGCTGCACGACATGGGGTACCTGCCCTTCGACGAGCCGTTCGCGCGGCTGCTGAACCAGGGCATGGTCCTCATGGACGGCTCGGCGATGAGCAAGTCCAAGGGCAACATCGTCCGGCTGTCCGAGCAGCTGGAGGAGCACGGCGTCGACGCGGTGCGCCTGACGATGTCGTTCGCCGGCCCGCCGGAGGACGACATCGACTGGGCCGACGTCTCGCCGTCGGGGTCGGCGAAGTTCCTCGGCCGCGCGTGGCGGCTGGCGCGGGACGTCACCTCGCAGCCCGGCGCCGACCCGGCCACCGGGGACGCCGCGCTGCGCGCCGTGACGCACCGCACGCTGCACGAGGTCTCCCAGCACGTCGAGGCGTACCGGTTCAACGTGGCCGTCGCCCGCGTCATGGAACTGGTGAACGCCACCCGCAAGGCGGTCGACGCGGGCCCCGGCCCGGCCGACCCCGCTGTGCGGGAGGCCGTCGAGGCGATCGCCGTCGTGCTGAGCCTGTTCGCGCCGTACGCGGCCGAGGACATGTGGTCGCTGCTGGGGCACGAGCCGTCCGTCGCGCGCGCCGGCTGGCCCGCGGTGGACGAGTCGCTGCTGGTGCAGGAGACCGTCACCTGCGTCGTGCAGGTGCAGGGCAAGGTCCGCGACCGCCTGGAGGTGTCCCCGGACATCACCCAGGACGCGCTGCGCGAGCTGGCCCTGGCCAGCGAGAAGGTGCAGCAGGCGATCGGCGGCCGCGAGCTGCGGACCGTCGTCGTGCGCGCTCCCAAGCTCGTCAACGTGGTCCCGGCCTGAAGCCCGTGCCGAGCGCCGCGGAGGGTTTCCGGATCGAGACCCCGCGCCTGCTGCTGCGGCGGTGGGCGGCGGGGGACCGGGAACCCTTCGCGGCGCTCAACGCCGACCCGGAGGTGATGCGCCACCTCCCCTCGGTGCTGGACCGGGAGGCCTCCGACGCGTTCGCCGACCGCTGCGACGCCGCCTTCGTGCAGTCCGCGGCGGCCGAGGCCGCCCCGTTCGGGTTGGCCGCGGTGGAGCGCCGCGAGGACGGGCGGTTCCTGGGGTTCGCGGGGTTGCACCGGCACCGCTGGTACCCCGACGACGTCGAGCTCGGCTACCGCCTGGCCCGGGACGCCTGGGGCCGCGGGTACGCCACCGAGGCGGGTGCGGCCTGGATCGCGCACGCCCGCGAGGCCGTGCGGTTGCCGCGGCTCATCACGATCGTGGCGCCCGGCAATGCGGCGAGCCTCGCGGTGGCCGCCAAGCTGGGCTTCCGCGAGGGCTGGCGCGCCGAGCGCGAGGACGTCGAGCACGTGGTCCTCGTCCTGGACCTGTGACCTCTCGCTGAACCCCCGCTGGACCCCGCCCGCCGCGGCCGACCACGTGCTCGGCCGCGGCGGGCG